>JASGFW010000004.1:0-63855 GCA_047605305.1 Gordonia sp. (in: high G+C Gram-positive bacteria) | reverse complement strand
GTTGATCGGGATATGCGGTTGACCGAGATCTGTATCGACTGAGACCTGTGCTGGGGTCCCATCGTGACGATGGGGGGAAGTACCTGTGCCGCCGTCGGTGGCCGAGTCGACGAAGGAGTCCTCAATGACAAGCGAGCCGGGGCTCGGCGCAACTGCGTCACCAATCCCACCGGCGACACCGGCCCTGATTGATTCGGGCCGGCCGTTGCCCCAGCCGACTCTTCGGAGTGCACCGTTCTGGCGTTCGGGAGCAGACGGGGTGCTGCGCTTCGCAACCTGCTCCGATTGCGGGCGGCGAGCGCATCCGCATCCGCCGATCTGCCCGCAATGTCGTGGCCGTGACTTGACCAGCACTGCGGTTAGTGGCAAAGCTGTCGTGGTCGGGGTCACCGTCAATGAACAGCAGTGGCTGCCGAAGTTTCCGCCGCCGTACGTGATTGCCATTGTTGCCATCGACGAGGATCCGAATGTGCGGCTGACGACGAATATCGTCAATTGCGATCCGTCGGAGGTGGTGGTCGGTACCCGGGTGCGTGTGCTTTTCGAGCAGGTCGATACCGATGTGTGGTTGCCGCTGTTCGAACCGGATCCAGACGCTGACGGCCCGGGCCCGATACCTGAAATCGACGACAATCGGCAACATGTGCGGCCGATGGCTTCGCCGGGCAAGTTTGAATCGAAGGTTGCTATCACCGGGGTGGGCGCCTCGCGGGTGGGCCGGCGGCTGATGGTCGACCCGTTGTCTCTGACGGTCGATGCCGTCGAGGCTGCGATCGCCGATGCCGGTCTGACCCCGGCCGACATCGATGGACTGGCGACCTATCCCGGGGGTGCGCTGACCGGTGGTCTCACTGAGGGCGGGATCATGCAGGTTGAGGAGGTGCTTCGGCTCCGTCCCACCTGGGTCAGCGGCGGCAACGAGTTTCCGGGGCAGAATGGTTCGATCGTAGCGGCGATGCTTGCCGTGTCGGCGGGCCTGTGCCGACATGTGCTGTGCTTTCGTACCGTGTGGGAATCAAGCCATGCCGCGATGATTCGCGACGGTTCCTGGCGGAACACGCAGGCCCGGGCGACCGGGATGATGGAATACCGCACACCATTCGGTGCGATGTCTGCGGCGAATTGGATTGCCATGTGCGCCAGCAACTATTTGCATCGTTATGGTGCCTCCCGTGAAGTGCTCGGCGCTATCGCGGTGAATGCCCGCACGATGGCTGCGGCGAATCCCGAAGCAGTTTACCGAGATCCGATCACGATGCAGGACTATCTGGCGGCGCGGACGATTTCGTCGCCATTCGGACTCTATGACTGCGACGTTCCCGTCGATGGGGCGGTGGCGGTGATCGTGTCGGCCGCGCAGACGGCGAACGATGCGCCGGCGCCGCCGGTCTTCGTCGAGGCCATCGGCTCGCAGATCACCGAGGTCACATCCTGGGATCAGGGCACGCTCAGCCATCTGCCGCAATCGCTCGGACCGTCGGCCCACCTGTGGTCGCGTACGGATCTGACGCCCGCAGACGTCGATGTCGCGCTGCTCTACGACGGGTTTACTTTCAACGCATTGTCGTGGCTGGAGGCACTCGGATTCTGTGAGCTCGGCGGTGCGACCGACTTTATCGACGGTGGTCGCGGCATCGCGCTCGATGGAAGACTCCCGCTCAATCCGCACGGCGGACAACTCTCCGCCGGACGTCTGCACGGTTACGGATTCTTTCGCGAGGCCGTGTTGCAGCTGCGCCGTGAAGCTCATGGTCGCCAGGTACGCGATGCGCAGGTGGCGGTGGTGACCTCCGGTGGTGGCGTGCCATCCGGCGCGATACTGCTGCGCCGCTGACGGTACTGCTGCGCCGGTGGCACGGGGCCGGTCAGCGCGGCCCGAAGCGCTGACCGGCGTCCAGCCGTAGGCATTGGCCGTTGAGCATAGGATTGTCCACGATCGCCAGCGCGAGCTTGGCGTACTCCTCGGGGCGGCCCATTCGCTTGGGGAACGCAGCATCCTTGACCAACGGTGCGACCTGTTCATCGGTGAACTTGGCCGTCGCTCCGGTGGCGAACAGGCTCGGCGCGATAGCCATGACGCGAATTCCCAGGGAACCCAGGTCACGGGCCATGACCAGTGCGCTGCCGGCGATACCCGCTTTGGCCGCGGCGTAGGCGACCTGCCCGATCTGCCCTTCGAACGCGGCGAGAGATGAGGTGTTGACGATAATCCCTCGCTCTCCGTCTTGCGGTTCGTTTGCGCTCATGTGCAGGGCCTGGAGGCGATTGAGATTGAAGGTAGCAACCAGATTGAGGTCGATGATCTGCCTGAAGACATCAAGGTCATGCGGGCCGTTTTTACTCAGCGTCCGCGCCACCTTGCCGCCGCCCGCGGTATTCACCGCGATATGAAGTCCGCCGAGTTCAGCCACAGCGTCTTCGAGGACGGTTGCTACGCCGTCGAAGTCGGTGATATCGACCGCACGGAAGATGCCATTGAGCTCGTCGGCGATCACCTTGCCGTCGCTACCTTCCCGATCGATGACGGCCACGCTGGCACCGGCGTCGGCCAGGGCTCGTGCGGTGGCCAATCCCATGCCCGACGCGCCGCCGACAACTATCGCCTTACTGCCCTCGAACCTCATTGTTATGTCCTCTCTTGGCGATGCCCGACGGCGTGTCTTGTGGTCCGTGTCCCCGGTGTTTCGGGTACGCGGTTGTATGAACGTATTATACTATCTAAACTATGTGATGGCTCGAACTATGAGTCACTCGATGTGGTTCATGCAACAATTGAGGTCTCCTTGAGGGTGGTCTTTTCGCGCGGTGGCGGTCAGCGTCGCCGCAGGTGGACCGGGCGGGATATGGGTATGAATATCGGACTTTTGCTGGATATGGCCGCCGACGGGTGCGCAGACCGCATCGTGATCGGTGGCCGGGACGACGGAATCACCGCTGCCCGGCTACGGGAATTGGCGATCGCCGGAGTTCCCGTGGTTATCGGCGCGGGCGCGGACGCGATCGTCTACCTGGCCGTGAATGGTCCGGCCTTCCCGGTCGCGTTATTCACTGCGGCCCGAGCCGGTGTGCCGCTGGTGCCATTGAACTATCGGCTCGGCCGTGAACAACTCGACGCACTGTTGCGTAATCACCCGAATGCGATAGTCATCGCCGATGAGGCGCAGTCGGGCCTGATAGCGGAGGTTGCCACCACCAGCTACACCCCCGCGCAATGGCTTGATGTGCTCGGGGCGGGTGCGCATGGAGATTCGGCCCAGGACGAGGATGAGGCCGATCCCGGGGATGTGGATTCGGATGCGCCCGCGGTGATCATCTATACCTCGGGTACTACCTCGGCGCCCAAAGGTGTCCTGCTGCGACACGAGAATCTGACGTCTTACGTGTTGGGTTCGGTTGAGTTCGCCGCCGCGGAGCCCACGGATGCGGCGCTGGTCTCGGTGCCGCCGTATCACATCGCCGCCGTGGCCAATGTACTCACCAACCTGTATGCGGGACGGCGCATGTTGGTGCTCGAACAGTTCACTCCCAAGCAGTGGCTTGAGACGGTGCGTACCGAAGGGATCACCAATGCGCTCGTCGTGCCGACGATGCTCTCGCGCATCATCGAGGCCGACGCCGATAAATCCCTGCCGACGTTGCGTAATCTCGCCTACGGCGGCGCGCCGATGCCGTCGCGGCTTATCGAGCGTGCGCTGGTCGAGTGGCCCGACGTCGGTTTTGTGAATGCGTACGGGCTGACCGAGACGAGTTCCACGATCACCGTGCTGGGACCGCAGGATCACCGCGATGCGCTGGCAAGTGCTGACCCCGAGGTGCGGGCCCGACTGGGTTCTGCCGGTCGCGGAGTGCCCGGTGTTGAGATCGAGATCCGTGACGACGCCGACCAGCCGTTGGGGCCTGGTGAGGTCGGACGCATCTGCGTTGCCGGTGAACAAGTATCGGCGGAGTATGCCGGTGTCGGTCGGGTCGTCGATGACCGCGGATTCTTCGACACCCGAGATCGTGGTTACCTCGATACCGACGGATACCTGTTTATCGGCGGGCGCGCCGACGACACGATTATCCGTGGCGCCGAGAACATTGCACCTGCTGAGATTGAAGACGTCATTCTGCGCCACCCGGATGTGCTCGACGCCGCGGTGGTCGGGGTGCCCGATGAGGAATGGGGTAACCGCATCGAGGCCGTTGTTGTGCCACGTCCCGGCGCCTTTGTCGATGGCGAGGAGCTTCGGGCATATGTGCGGGATGCGTTGCGGAGCAGTAAGACTCCCGACCGGATCATGTTCTGGGATGAGGTGCCTAGGACGGAAACAGGTAAGTTGCTGCGCCGTACGGTCCGGCACCGGCTCGTCGGTGCCGGGGATTCATCCGTGGCCGGGGCGTGATCGGATGACCCTGGTATCAAAGGATGTCCGAGAAGGAGATGCGGTGGACCTCGGTGTATTCACCACGGTGATCGTCGAACTGCGTGCGCACATCCTGACGGTCACGTTGAACCGGCCCGAGCGGATGAACTCATTCACCAACGAGATGCGCGCCGAGTTTCGTCGCATCTGGGATCTGGCCCGCGAGACTGACGACATACACGTCATCGTGTTGCGTGCCAACGGAGATCGCGCATTCTCCACCGGCATGGATGTCGGCGAGGGAACTTTCGTCTCGGAGAATGTCTTTAGCCGGCGCGACCCAGGGATAGACCTGTCGCCCAAACACAACGGCTGTTGGAAGCCACTCATCTGTGCGGTGCACGGACTTGCCGCGGGCGGGGCACTGTATTGGCTCAACGAAGCCGACATCATCGTCGCGAGCGATGACGCTCAGTTCTTCGATCCGCATGTGTCCTACGGTCTCGTCGCCGCCCTTGAACCGATCGGATTGGCGCACCGTATTCCGATCGGGGAGGTATTGCGCATGGCATTGCTCGGACTCGATGAACGCATGTCCGCCAAGCGGGCCTACGAGATCGGTTTTGTCAGCGAGGTGGTCCCTCGCGATGAGTTGTGGGCACGGGCGGAGCACCTGGCGGCCCGGATCGCGGCCAAACCCCCCGCGGCGATCCAGGGCAGTGTCCGCGCGATCTGGGAATCCAGGGATGTCGGGCGGTCGCAAGCATTGGCGACGGGGATGTCTTACACCTCACTGGGTAATCCGATCGGCAAGGCGCAGGTTGATCGCGCCTCGGTCAACACTCGTGAATACGACGTGCGGTGACGGTGTTGCGTCGCGTCGGGAGTCTGTGTCGGCGCGGTCGGCGGTGTAGCGATCAGGGTATCGGTGCTCGGGAAGGATTGGTATGAAGTACGGGATGACCCCGGAACTCGAGGAATTCCGGGCACAGGTACGTGAATTCGTCCGGATCAATGCTCCGGCGATCCCGCCAAAGGCAGGGGTGCGCAGCGCCGAGAATACGGCGGAACTCGCGCTTCTGAAGGAATGGACACGAAAGTTGTTCGCGGCCGGTTACATCGGCGCCTCCTGGCCCACCGAGTATGGCGGGCAGGGCGCGGCGCATCAGCTTGAACGCGACGTGGTGGTCGCCGAGGAGATCGCTCGTGGACGTGCCCCCGCCGCGATTCAGGGGGCGGCGAACCTGGTGGCCAACGCGCTCCTGGATTTCGGCACCCCCGAGCAGCGCGCCGCCTATCTGGGCGGCATACGGTCTGGGGAGTTCATTTTCTGCCAGCTCTTCAGCGAGCCGGGTTCAGGCAGTGACCTCGCTTCGTTGCGCACGAGGGCGGCGCGCACCGACGACGGCGGCTATGTCATTAGCGGACAAAAGGTCTGGACGACCAACGGGCATTGGGCCGACTACGGTTACCTGCTCGCGCGCACCAACCCCGATGCGCCGAAACACAAGGGCATCACGGCGTTCATCATCGACATGCGATTACCCGGTATTGAGGTGCGTCCGTTGCGTGAGATGACCGGCACTGCGGACTTCAACGAGGTGTTCCTCGACGAGGTGAAGGTGGGGCCGGAGGCCGTTATCGGTGCCGTCGATCAGGGCTGGCGCATCGCGAATTCGAGTCTGGCCCACGAACGCAGCGGGGTGGCCAATAATGCCGTCCGGCTGCGCCAGAATCTGGCCGCTCTCATCGATCTGGCCAAGAATATCGACCTCGATGGTCGACCGGCGCTCGAGGATGACGTGGTGATCGACCGGCTCGGTGAGTTGTCGGCGTCGGTGGAGGCGTTATCCGCATTGGTCTATGCGGGGCTCACCCGTGCGTCGCGCGGCGAACAACGCATCGGCGACGCTCCGATGACCAAGCTGATGTTCAGTGAACTCGGTGTCGAGATCGCTGCTTTCGCACTCGAACTCGCCGGCGGCGCCGGTGTTCTTGTCGAAGGCGACCGCGACGCCATTGATCACGGTCGGTGGCAGGACGAGTTTCTATATGCGCGGGCCTACACGATCGCGGGCGGAAGCTCGGAGATTATGCGCAACATCATCGCCGAACGGGAGCTTGGGCTCCCTCGCTGACTCGATCACGTAGATAACGCGGAGCGATCCGAATCGAAGAGGGTTGTCCTAGTTAACTATGTGAGCTACCTTATATCGAGTAGAAGGTTATTGTCCGGATCGCCGGTGAGATATGACGCCGACAATTACCGACACCTAAATGTATTGGTGTACCCAAGGTGTGTTGGTGCACCCGAATTCTGTTGGTGCACATGATTAGTGGTGTTCCCGAAGGAGGTATTAATGCCCGGCATAAGGCAAGCCCTCGGAGAACTGTGGTCAGCTCCGGATGACGCGAATATGATCCAGCAGGGCGGTCGATGGCATACCTGGGGTGAGGTCCGGTCGCTGGTACGCGCGATCGATGCAGAGTTGAACCGGGTGGGTGCTACCGAGGGTTCGCGGATCGGCGTGGTGCTCACCAACCGGGTCGAGTCTGTGGCGGCGCTGATCGCGCTGCTGGGTAACGGTCGCACGGTCACCGCGCTCAATCCGATGCAGCCGGCCGTTCGGGTGGCACGCGATCTGCGCAGCACTCGCCCGCAAGCGGTGCTGGCACCGCGCGAGTTCTGGGATGATTCTGATTTCACTGGCGCCGCACAAGAATGCGGGATTGTTCGGTTCGATGTCGACGGTACAAACGTCGTCCAACGCGGAGATGAGCGGTCGGTTACCCCCGACGTGGATGGCGGGCCGGGTGGGGTTGCGCCGAGTGGGGTTGCAGTGGAGATGTTCACTTCCGGTACCACGGGTCCGCCGAAGCGGATTCCCCTCACCTGGCGTCAGCTCGATGCCGCGATGTCGGCGGTACACGGTCACACCGGCGCTGCGGGCGCTCCGCGTCCACCACTGACCGGACGGGTCGCGCTCGTGACGTTGTCCATCGTGCATATCGGTGGAATGTGGGCGGTGCTGCAGGCATTGACGGAGGCTCGCCCCTTCGTGCTGCTGCCGCGGTTCACGGTGGAGGGCTGGGCCGCCGCGATTGAGGAGCATCAGCCGCGTATCGCCAGTCTGCCGCCCGCCGCGATGCGGTCGGTGCTCAATGCTGACGTTGCGCCGGAGCGGCTGCGTAGTCTGCGCGCGGTGACCGCGGGCACCACCTTTGTCAGTCCCGATCTGGCTGACGAATTCACCTCGCGCTACGGCATTCCCGTGCTCATCATGTACGGAGCGACCGAGTTTTCCGGGGCCGTTGCTGGCTGGACCAAACCCATGCACGAGCAATGGTGGGCGCAGAAACGAGGCAGTGTCGGGCGGCCTTTTCCCGGTGTGTCGATGCGTGCGGTCGATGACGACGGAACGCAGCTCGCGCCCGGCGAGACCGGTCGCCTCGAAGTTCGTACCGCACAGGCACAACACGGTGGCGGCTCGTGGGTGCGCACCAGCGACCTTGCCCACGTCGACGCCGATGGATTTGTTTTCATCGACGGGCGCGCCGACGACGCGATCGTGCGCGGTGGTTTCAAAGTCCAGCCCGAGGTGGTGGCCAATGCGCTGCGCGCACATGAGTCTGTGCTCGACGCAACGGTTTTCGGACGTGCTGACGAGCGTCTTGGCCAGGTGCCGGTGGCTGTTGTGGAGTTGGTCGACGGTGCGAGTCCGGTAGATGAAGAGGATCTCCGGAGGTTTGTCCGCGGGCATCTGACCGGCTATGAGGTCCCGGTGGCCATCCATACCGTTGCCGAGCTGCCGCGCGGCGTTTCGCTGAAAGTCGACCGCGGCCGACTACTTGAGCTGGTGGCCGAACTCGAAGCTTCCTGATCCCGTCAGTCATCGCAACCTGTGTCCTGCACCCCTTCCCAAGGAGAAAAGTAATGTCCGCAGTAATCGTCGAGGCGGTGCGCGCACCGGTAGGGCGCAAAAAGGGCGGGCTGTCGGGTGTGCATCCCGCCGATTTGTCCGCAGTGGTCCTCAATGAACTCATCGCCCGCGCCGGAGTCGACCCCGAGATTGTCGACGACGTCATCTGGGGTTGCGTGCAGCAGGTCTCCGAGCAGGCCATCGACATAGCCCGAACGGCGGTGCTGACCGCGGGCTGGCCGGAGTCGGTGCCCGGTGTCACGGTGGATCGCCAATGCGGCTCGTCTCAGCAGGCGCTGAACTTCGCGGTCGCAAGTGTCGTCGCGGGTCACTATGACGTGGTGGTCGCTGGCGGCGTCGAATCGATGTCGCGGGTGGCGATGGGATCATCCACGACGATCGGGGAGAGCCCGTTCAGCGACAGGTACCGGGCGCGTTACGACGGCATAGTCCCGAATCAGGGCGTCGGTGCTGAGATGATCGCGCGCAAGTGGGGGTTGTCGCGCACTGACCTCGACGCTTACGCCTCCCGCTCGCATGAGCGTGCGGCGGCGGCGGCGGATGCCGGGTGGTTTGCCGATCAGATTGTGCCGGTGACCACGCCTGACGGGAAGGTCGTCAGTGCAGACGAGGGTATACGCCGGGGAACTACCGTCGAGACCCTCGCCGCGCTCAAGCCGGCGTTTTTTGAGGATGGGGTGATCCATGCGGGCAACGCATCTCAGATCTCGGATGGATGTGCTGCGCTGCTGGTGATGAGTGAGGAGGCCGCGGCGCGCTACGGGTTGCGTCCGATCGCGCGAATTCATACCGCGGTGGTGTGCGGTGCGGATCCGGTCATCATGCTCACCGGTCCTATCCCGGCGACCGAGAAGGTGCTCAAGAAGTCGGGTTTGGCGCTGTCGGATATCGGCGTTTTCGAGGTGAACGAGGCATTCGCGACGGTGCCGCTATCGTGGCTCGCCGAGATTGGTGCCGATCCGCAATTGCTTAATCCGAACGGCGGTGCGATCGCGCTCGGGCATCCGCTTGGCGGGTCGGGTGCGCGTATTCTCACCGATCTGATATTCCACATGCGCCGCAATGGGATTCGCTACGGATTGCAGACCATGTGCGAGGGTGGCGGGCAGGCTAATGCGACGATCCTCGAACTGCTGGACCGATAGGAGATACTCCGATGACTCAGACCGTGGCACCGCTGGCGCTCGTCGAGCGATCCGGCAACATCATGGTGATCACCATCAATCGTCCCGAGGCGCGTAACGCGGTGAATGCCGGGGTGAGTCAGCTAGTCGGCGAGGCGCTTGAGGAAGCGGCCGCTGATACGGCGGTGCGTGCGGTGGTGCTGACCGGTGCGGGTGACAGATCGTTCTGCGCGGGGGCCGATCTCAAGGCGATTGCGCGCGGCGAAAGCCTGTATGCGCCAGGCCACGAGGACTGGGGATTCGCCGGATTCGTCAACCATTACCTGGATAAGCCGACCATCGCGGCCGTCAACGGAGCGGCACTCGGTGGTGGTACCGAGCTGGCATTGGCCGCCGATCTGATCGTCGCATCGTCGTCGGCTACCTTCGGCCTGCCTGAGGTGAAGCGGGGCCTGTTGGCCGGTGCCGGCGGGGTGTTCCGGTTACCGGCGCAGATCCCTCCCCGGGTGGGTCTGGAACTTGTGTTCACCGGAGAGCCGATCGACGCGGCACGGGCTTACGAGCTGGGCTTGATCAATCGTGTGGTGGCGGCGGGTGAGGTTTTATCGGCGGCGATTGATGTCGCTGAGACGATCGCGGCGAATGCGCCGCTGTCGGTTCAGGCGAGCAAGCGCATCGCCTACGGCATCGTCGATGGTGTGCGGGCCGATGAGTCGGCGGCCTGGGCGCAGACCGCGGCGGAATGGGCCGTGCTGAAAAATTCCGATGATGCCAAGGAAGGTCCGCGAGCCTTCGCCGAAAAGCGTGCGCCACGCTGGCAGGGCCGTTAACCCGACTCGGGCACGGCGGCCAAATATTGCAGCTGGTATCACTAAAGTACTAGCGGTGTGGCCTAGAACACGTATAGTTATCTAACATAGATACCCAGGTAGTCCTATGTTGGTGAGTCCTTCATAGGCGAGTCGAGTTCCGGCGGCGCGCTGGTTCGACCAACAGGAGGGAAGTGCAATGCACCGTCCTATGGAAGGTGTGCGGGTCCTTGAGGTCGCACAGTTCACCTTCGTTCCCGCCGCCGGCGCGGTGCTCGCGGACTGGGGGGCGAGCATCATCAAGGTGGAGCATGCGGAGAAGGGTGATGCGCAGCGCGGTCTGGTGCGGGTGCTCGGCTACGACGCCACGGGCTCTTTCGCACCAATCATGGAGGGTCCCAACCGGGGTAAACGCAGTATCGGTCTCGCCCTCGATCAACCGGAGGCCCGCCCGGTCGTCGTCGAGCTGATCAAGAACAGCGACGTCTTCCTCACCAACTTCCTGCCGGCTGCCCGAGCCAAGCTCGGCATCACGCTCGCCGATGTGCGCGCGATCAATCCCGACATCATCTATGTCTCCGGTAGCGGATTCGGTTCGGTGGGTCCGGACGCCGATAAGGGTGGTTACGATTCCACCGCCTTCTGGGCGCGGGGCGGCAGCGCATTCGGATCGATGCCGGCCGGCGCCGACGAGGTCAGCTTCATGCCCGCCGGTGCCTACGGCGACAACATCGGCGGCATCACCATCGCCGGTGGTATCGCAGCGGCACTCTATGGGCGGGCCGTGACGGGTGAGCCGTCCGAGGTTGATGTGTCGCTCCTCGGAGTCGGTGCCTGGGCTACCCAGTTCTCCGTGAACATGGCGCTCATGCGGGGTGAGGCGCTTGCTCCCCGATCGGCTGACCGCAGGTCGCAGGCGGCGGGCAATCCGCTGACCGGTGCCTACCGTACGGCCGACGATCGATGGATACAGCTGTCCATGCTGCAGGCTCGGCACTACTGGCCGGAGTTCGCTCACGCAATCGGTCGTGACGATCTGGTTGACGACGAGCGATTTGCCACTGATGCGCTGCTCGCGGAGAACTATGCGGTGGCGATGGAGATCATTGGGTCGGTCATCGCTGAGAAGCCGCTTGATGACTGGCGTACGGCGTTCGCCGATATTCGGGGTCAGTGGGCGGTGGTCCAGGATGCCTGGGAGATCGGCACTGACGAGGCGCTTGTCGCCAATGGTCGCATCGCCGAGGTCATCGATGCCGACGGCAAAACCCAGCATTTGGTGGCGAACCCGGTGAAATTTGATAACGCGGCGGTCACCTTGACGCGGGCGCCGGAATTCGCTGAGCACACCGATGAGGTGTTGCGCGAGCTCGGATTCGACGACGAGCAGCTTATTGAACTCAAGATCGCGGGAGCGGTCACCTAGATCGTGTCGGGGATGCAGCCCCAGCCCCGGCGCGAGTGATCACGATGTGGAGGATGCCATGAAAGTCGCTATCAACCTGGACAAGTGTGCCGGGCATGCGCGTTGTTACGCGGTGGACTCGGAACTATTCGACATCGACGACGATGGTTATGCGCTGCGCGCGCGTTTCGATGTCCCCGACGACCCGGGGGCGGTGACTGCCGCGCGCGAGGCTGCGGCCGCATGCCCCGAACGTGCCATCGACATTGCCGAGTCGCCTGCTGCTGAGTCGTCTGCTGCGGGGTCGTGACCAGCGAGGACGGGTTGGGGCCGCTGGCGGGTGTGCGTGTCCTTGAATTCGTGGGTCTTGGTCCGGCGCCCTTCGCCTGCATGCTGCTGGCCGATCTCGGTGCCGAGGTAATTGCCATACATCGGCCCGGGGCGCAGCTTCCGGCGCTATTGCGGGGGCGGTCAACGATCGAACTCGACCTCAAGAGCGGGCCCGATCGTGCGCGCGCCGCCGACCTCGCCGCGCAGTCGGATATCCTCGTCGAGGGATTTCGTCCCGGCGTGATGGAGCGACTGGGCCTCGGGCCCGATGATCTGTTGCTCCGCAACGCGGGACTCATCTACGCGCGCATGACCGGTTGGGGTCAAGACGGACCGCGGGCGATGACCGCAGGCCACGACATCAACTACATCGCACCCACGGGGGCATTGCATCTGGCCACCCGCGCGGGTGATGTTCCGGTACCGCCGGCCAATCTCCTTGGCGATTTCGGCGGTGGTGCCATGTATCTGGTCACTTCGGTGCTTGCGGCGCTCTATCGGCGCGACCGTACCGGTGCGGGCGCGGTGCTCGATGTGGCGATCGTAGACGGAGTCAACTATCTCACCTCGATGCAGCACGAATATCGTGCCCGTGGTGCGTGGTCGGATGAGGCCGGCACTAACCGGCTCGATACCGGCGCCCCCTATTACGACGTATATCCTTGTGCCGATGGCGGGTTCGTCGCTGTGGGAGCCCTTGAGCCGCAATTCTTCGCTGAACTCGCCGACCTACTCGGGCTCGACCCGTCGGTGGTGGCCGAGCGGGAGGATCCGCAGAACTGGCCCGCACTACGGGCCGCGATCGCCGCGGCGATTCTTACCCGCACGCGAGACGAGTGGGATGAATTGGCGCGCAACACTAATGCGTGTCTCACAGGTGTCCTTTCATTAGCCGAGTCGGCAGCCGAACCCCATGTCGCGGCGCGTACTATCCTGCGCCGCAACGCCGACGGCTCATGGACGCCGCTGCTATCGCGTAGCGTCACTGGCCCGCCCAGAGTCGCACAGGAAACCAGTCAGCCGGTAGTGGATTCGCAGAGTCCACCAGAACATGTTGGAGCCAATAATGCAGGCGCGTGACGCGGTCATTGTGGAAGCGGTGCGAACACCGATCGGCAAGCGGAATGGAAGCCTCGCGGGTATCCACCCCGTTGATCTATCCGCGAAAGTCCTCAATGAACTTATCCGCCGTACCGGTATCGATCCGATTGATGTCGATGATGTGATGTGGGGTTGTGTCACACAATTGGGCGATCAGTCGAGCAATGTGGCACGGTTCGCGACGCTTGCCGCGGGCTGGCCGGAAACGGTTCCCGCGGTAACCATTAACCGCGCATGCGGATCAGGGCAACAGGCTATCGAGTCCGCCGCGCATGCGGTGATCTCCGGTGCCTACGAGATCGCGGTCGCCGGCGGAGTGGAGACCATGTCCCGGGTGCCGCTGGGGGCGGCCCGCGCGACGGGGTTCCCCTACGGCCAGACCGTTCTCGACAGGTACAACACCGATAAACTCGACCAGGGCACCGGCGCGGAGTTGATCGCGCAGAAATGGAATCTCTCCCGCCACGTACTCGATGAATTCGCCTCCCGCTCGCACGCACTTGCCGCCGCGGCCATTGACAGCGGCGCGTTCACCACCCAGATCCTGCCGGTCGAGACCGAGAACGGACTGCTGGAGAATGACGAAGGTCTGCGACGTGGAACAAGCCCGGATACTCTCGCCAACCTTAAGCCGTCCTTCCGTCCGGACGGAGTGATCCACGCGGGTAATGCGTCGCAGATCTCCGACGGCGCCTCCGGAGTTGTCATCACGACCTCGGCCAAGGCGCGTGAACTTGGCTTGACCCCCATCGTGCGCCTGGTTGCCGGCACCGTCGTCGGCGCAGACCCAGTCTTCATGCTGACGGGTCCGATTCCGGCGACGCAGAAACTGCTTGCCCGCACCGGGCTGTCGATCGACGATATCGGCGCGGTGGAGATTAACGAGGCATTCGCTCCGGTGCCGTTGGCCTGGCAGATCGAGCTCGGCGCGGAGCCGGAACGGGTCAATCCGCTCGGTGGTGCCATCGCGGTGGGACATCCGCTGGGTGCTTCCGGTGCGATCCTCACCACGCGCCTGATCAACCATATGCGTGACAAGGGCATCCGCTACGGCCTGCAGGCGATTTGTGAGGGCGGCGGTACTGCCAACGCGACGCTATACGAACTCGTGAACTGAGGAGGAGATCGTGCCCGAGGACTTTTATGATTCCGACCATCAGGCATTTCGAGAGGTGGTCCGCGACTTCGTTGGTCGCGAGGTGTCGCCGAATCTCGATGCATGGGAAGAGGATCGGGCCACTGGTCGCGACGTGTGGAAGGCCGCGGGTGCGCTGGGGATTCTCGGGCTGCGTTTCCCCGAGGCCAATGGCGGAGGTGGTGCGACCGACTACCGGTTCCGCTGCGTTGTTCAGGAGGAGTTGGCACGCGTGGGGGCGGCGGCATTAGCCTCCGGATTCTCCATCAACGAGGATATCGTCGGCTCGTACCTGATGGAGTTGGGCACGGAGGAGCAGAAGCAGACATGGCTGCCCGGTATGGCACAGGGTTCGGTGGTCACCTCGATAGCGATGTCTGAACCCGCGGCCGGCAGTGATCTGCGGTCAATGAAGACCAGTGCTGTACTCGACGGTGATGAGTGGGTTATCAACGGCGCCAAGACATTTATCACCAGCGGGTTCTCCTCCGATGTCGTACTGACCGCGGCGCGCACGGGAACGCGTGATGGGCGGCCACAGCTTTCGCTGATCCTGGTGCCCACCGACACGCCCGGATTCACTCGTGGACGTAAGTTGCGTAAGCTCGGCCTGCATGCGCAGGACACCGCGGAGATCGCATTCTCCGATGTGCGTGTGCCCGCGTCGAATTTGGTGGGTGAGGTCGGTCGAGGATTCCACCATCTCACCGCGCAGTTGCCACTCGAGCGACTCTCGATCGCGTGGCGTGCGCTCAGCGCCGCCGAGGCTGCGATTGCCTGGACCCTGGATTACACCCGCGAACGCACGGCGTTCGGTACCCGTATCGTCGATTTTCAGAACACTCGATTCCGCCTGGTGGAGTTGGTCACCGAGGTTGAGATCACCCGCGCTTTCCTGGAACGGAGTGTATTGACCCTCAACGAGGGCCGATTCGACGCTCTCCGTGGCGCAAAAGCCAAGTGGTGGACGACTGAACTGCAAAAGCGCGTGGTCGACGCCTGCCTGCAACTGCATGGCGGTTATGGGTACATGGACGAGTATCCGATCTCGCGTGCCTACGCCGATGCGCGTGTGCAAACGATAGTCGGTGGCACCACCGAGATCATGAAGGAGATTATCGGCCGCGACCTGGCAGGTGGCCGGTAGCGCGCCGGGTGCATGTGTGCGCTCGATGGGGAGAGCCTTGCGCCCGGATCACATAGACAACTATGTTAGATAGGTAATGCCGATGGTTGAGCCCCTCTTATGGGCGCCTGGACCATCTGCCTGGGTCTGACGCCATCGAGGAGCGATCCCATGCTGACAACACGATTTACCGAAACCTTCGGCGTCGAGCATCCCGTCGTACAGGGCGGGATGATGTTCGTCGGCCGCGCCGAATTGGCTGCGGCAGTGTCGAATGCGGGTGGGCTCGGCATCATCACCGCATTGACGCAGCCGACGCCGGCAGATCTTGCGGCCGAGATCGCACGCTGTCAGGCGTTGACCGACAAGCCTTTCGGCGTGAACATCACTCTCACCCTGTCGATCAATCCGCCGCCGTTCGCGGAGTTCCGCCAAGTCATTATTGATGCTGGCGTGCCGATCGTGGAGACCGCGGGATCAGATCCGACGGTTCATATCGAACATCTCAAAGAGCATGGCATCAAGGTGATTCACAAATGCACCAGCGTGGCGCATGCGGTCAAGGCGCAGCGGATCGGCGCCGATGCGGTAAGTATCGACGGCTTTGAGTGTGCGGGTCATCCGGGTGAGGATGATATTCCCGGATTGGTCCTGATCCCGGCCACTGCCGATGCCTTGACGATCCCTTTCATCGCCTCGGGTGGATTCGCGGATGGCCGCGGGCTTGCCGCGGCTCTCGCACTCGGCGCCGACGGCATCAATATGGGCACCCGTTTCATGTGTACTCAGGAGAGTCCCGTTCACGACAACATCAAGCAGATTATCGTAGGAAACTCTGAACGTGACACCACGCTGATCATGCGGCAGCTGCGAAACTCCATGCGGGTCGCCTCGAACACGGTAAGTGCTCAGGTGATCGAGATCCTTCAGGATGGGGGTCGTTTCCGTGACATCAAGGAATTGGTCGCCGGTGTGCGCGGACGCACCGTCTTTTCCGAGGGCGATCCGGAACTCGGCGTGTGGACGGTCGGCTTATCGCAGGGATTGATTCACGACATCCCGTCGGCCGGTGATCTTGTGCGCCGCATCGTGACCGAGGCGCAGAGCCGCATTGGTGCGCTCTCCGCTGCGGTCGTCTCCGAGGAGGTCCTTCCCGGTGCGGTGGCCGCGCGATGACGGAATCCGACAGCACGCATGATGTTCCGCCGTTATTAGTTGACCGCGATGGCCATGTCGTCCTGCTCACCCTCAATCGCCCGGAACGCCGTAACGCCATCAATCGGGCGATGCGTCGAGCGATCAAGAAGGAACTGTGGCGTGCCGATGGTGACGATGATGTGCACGCCGTGGTGATCACCGGAGCCGGCACCTCGTTCTCCTCGGGGGTTGATTTGCCCGAGGCGCTCTCTGGTCCATCGCCGCGGACGGAGGGTCCCACGCCGACCCAGGTGATCCGGGCGATCTCCAAACCGGTGATCGCCGCGGTCAATGGACCCTGTTACACAGGCGGTTTCGAGTTCGCGGTGAACTGTTCGTTCATCATCGCCTCCGACCGCGCAGAATTCGCCGATACACATGCGCAGATCGGATTGCTCAACGGTTGGGGCGGTAGCGCGATATTGCCGCGGTCGGTGGGCCTGGCCGCCGCGATCCAGATCATTCTCAGTGGTGAACCTTTTGACGCGCAGACCGCGTTGCGTATCGGACTGGCGAATGAGGTGGTGCCGCATGCGCAACTGCTCGATCGGGCGATGGCGGTTGCGCACAAGATCGCCGGTGGGCATCCGGGTGCGGTACAGCGAATGCTCAAACTACTCAAGGACGGTGCCGGCGCATCGGTAGCGCAGGCGCTTGCGCTGGAGGCAGAGGCGTCGGTGGGCTTTCGGACGAGCGGCGCGGAAATCAACGGGCGCTATCGCAACCGGCGACAGGCTGATGCCGACGCGTAAGTCGGTGTGGGTGACGACGAGGAGTTTCGATCGTGACAGAGTGTGTGCAGGCCAGCTCGGACGGGTGGCGGGAACGCCTCGCGGCGCTCCTCGCCGACTATCGCTGCAGACCCCGGCCGAAGAGTTCGGCGGCCCGGTTCGAGGCTGCGGTGGCATGGCAGTCGGAACTGGTCGACGCGCGACTGGCCGCGCCCGGATGGCCGCGAGCAGTCGGCGGGCTGGAACTGGGTTTGGAGGACCAACTCGATTACTACCGGATGGTCACCGCTGCCGGCGCCCCACGGCATCCGTGTGCGATGTCGTTCATCGTCGCCCCCACCCTGATCGTGCATGGCAGCCAGGAGCAGCGCGACCGCTATCTTGAACCGTTGCTGCGTGGCGACGAGTTCTGGTGTCAGGGTTTTTCGGAGCCGGGTGCCGGTAGTGATCTGGCCTCGCTGACCACCCGTGCGGTACGCGACGGAGATACCTACCGGGTGACCGGCCAAAAGATCTGGACGACGATGGCCGACCGTGCCGATTGGATGTTCGCACTCGTGCGCACCGGATCGCCCGGACGGAGTACCGCCGGTATCAGCTACCTGCTCATCGATATGCGGACACCGGGAATTGAGGTCCGTCCACTGCGCGACGCCGCGGGCGGGCGCCACTTCGCCGAGGTATTTCTCGACGATGTGGTGGTGCCCGTGGGCAACCGCGTCGGGGGCGAGGGCCAGGGCTGGTCGATCATGCGGACCTCTCTCGGCCACGAACGTGCGACCGCCTTCCTCGCCGACGAATTCAAGTACCGCAAGGTTGTCGATAAAGTCGTCGGCCTTGCCGCCGCACAGGGGCGTGCGCACGACCCGGCGATCCGGCGTGGACTCGCCGAACTTGAAACCGATGTCCGCACCATCGCGACAAACAGCGCGCGCGCACTGGACGCGGTGTTACGCAAGGAGGAACCAGGTGGCGTCGCATCGATGAACCGGCTGGTGAAGTCGGAGTTCGAGCAGCGGCTGCACTCGATGGCGTTGCGTATCACCGGTCCCGGTGCGGTGCTCGATAGCCGGTCGGCGGGAACCGTGGATAACGGTCGGTGGACCTATGGCTATCTGATGTCGCGGGCCACGACGATCGGTGCCGGCACCGCAGAAATTCAACGGAACACTCTGGCTGAATCAGTTCTCGGGTTGCCCTCTCATCGCGGCGAAGGTGTGCGTGCCGCGGCCGTGCCACCGGGCCGCCCGTTGGCGTCGCCAGATGACGATGAAGCTGCTGTACGTGCCGCGATCGCGGCAACAGTACAGGCACACCACGATATCGATGCTCTGCTGGCCGGGGCACCACCACGCCCGTCGCTGTGGCAGGCATTGGTGGAGTTCGGCCTCCCGGGTTTATCCGCACCGGAGCAGTTCGGTGGATCGGCGGCACCATTGCGGCTGCTGTGCGCCGCGATCGAAGAGACAGGTTACGCGCTTGCGCCGGTTCCGCTGGTACCAACGGTGGCGGCGCTTTCGGTGCTGATCGCAGCCGGCGACCATACGACGGCAACACGTGTGTGTGCGGGTGCGTCGGCCGCGGTGGCGGTCTGCGTGAGCGATGACGGCTGGGAGTTCGGCGATGCCGTCACCTCGTCGCACGGGGTACTCGATGGGCGAGTACCGCGAGTATTCGGTGCCCCGGCGGCCGAGGTGTTCGTCGTCGCCGCTCGCAACGAGGATGACGACCCGGTTCTCGCAGTGGTGGATTCAGATTCGGTGGTAGTCGAGGAGCAGACTAGCGTCGATCTCACTGCGACCGTGGGTACTGTCGTGCTCGATGCTGTGCCCGCGCGCATCATCGCGACCGGAGCGGATGCGCGTACGGCACTTGAATCGGCGACCCGCGTGGCCTATCTCGCTGTCGCGGCGGATTCGGTGGGTGTGGCCAATCGTGCGTTGGCGATGGCCGCCGAGTGGGCGGGTACCCGTGAACAGTTCGGTCGCCCCATCGGATCCTTTCAAGCGATCTCGCATCGCTGTGCGGACATGCTGTGTGATGCCGAGGGAGCGCGTAATCAGGTGTTGGCCGCCGCTGACGAGGTATTCGCCGGTACGGTGTCGGCGGCGGAGGCCGAACTGACCGTCGCGCTGGCGGTCGCACGTGCGCTGTCGGTTGCGGTGCGTGTTGCGCAGGCCTGCATCCAGGTGCACGGCGGAATCGGTTTCACCTGGGAGCATCCAGCACACCTGTTGTTACGCAGGGCAATTGCCAACGAGGCGTGGTTCGTGCGCCCGGATGTGCTGCTTGACCGCGCCGGAGCGGCACTCTTTGATCGTATCTGAGCGCGTCACCAGACAAAAACACCACTTTTGCGTAAACACACCGGCTTTTAGGCGGTGTGTTTGCGCAAAAGTGGCGTGTTTGTGCTCGGGGTTAGCGGGTGGTGTCGATGACGATCTTGCCGGTGGCCTTGCGGGCCGCCATCAGGGCCAGCGCTGTGGGTACGTCGTCGAGCCCGAAGACCTCCGATACCAGCGGTCGCATACCCTCGCCGACCAGCCGTCCGAGTACCTCGTGCGCCACTGGAATGGCGTCGGGACGATACTGTGCGAGGGTACGGATTTCGAAGCCTTTCAGCACAGCGCCCTTGAGTAGCACCAAATTTAGGGGGATTCGAGGTATCTCGCCTTGAGCGAATCCAATCGTGACAAATCGGCCGCCCCAGGCGATGGCGCGTAACGCCTGCTCCGCGTACGGTCCCCCGACCGGGTCGATGATCACGTCGGCTCCGCGGCCGGTGATCTGTTTGAGTCTGACTTTGAGGTCCTCGTCGTCGTAGGCGATCGTCTCGACGGCGCCGAGTGTAAGGCATGTATCGGCCCGAGCGCGCGTGGATGCCGCCGCAATCACCTTGGCACCCAGTCGGTGCGCCACGTCGACACATGCCGAACCGACACCGCCGGCCGCACCCAGGACGACCACCGTGTCACCGGGACGCATGTCGCCGATCGTCACCAGCGAGTGATAGGCGGTGCGGTAAGTGACGTTGAAGGCCGCGGCATGCACCATGTCCAGGCCCTCGGGAATGGGAGTCACCGAGGCCGCGGGCACCGCGATCTGCTCGGCGAATGCGCCGCCGAAGGCGGTCCCCATGACCGCGTCACCGGGTGCTAAACCCTCGACATCTTCAGCGGTGGAAAGGATCCGGCCGGCGAACTCGTTGCCGACGGTATAGGGCGTTGGCACCGACACCTGATATTGATTGGCCGCGATGAGGACGTCGGGGTAATTGACCGCTGCGGCTTCGATTGCGACGATCACTTCGCCGGGACCAGCTATCGGGTCGTCGATCTCACGAACCACGATACCCTCGGGTCGGCCGTGAATTTCGCAGCGTGCTGCACGCATGGGGGTATCCCTTCCTGGAATTCATGGAATATGTCTGTGCAACGGGATTCGAGCGGCCAGAACTCGATGTCGAGGTCAGTAGAGTCCGCCGTCGACACGGATGAACGATGAGGTCGTGTAGGTCGACGCCGGACTCGCCAAATAGAGAGCCGCGGTGATGATCTCGGATGGATCGCCTGGTCGGCCAAGCGCGTTGCGAGCGGTCTCCCGCTTCTCGGGGGCCCACGCCTTGGACACGTCGGTGAGGAAAGGTCCAGCCGAGAGCGTGTTAACACGGACCTTCGGACCGTACTCACGGGCAAACACCTCGGTCAGTACATTGAGCGCGGCCTTGGCGCCCGCGTAGGGGCCGAAGCGGGGCTGCGGGAAAATCGCACCAGAGGAGGAGATATTGATGATCGACCCGCCGTCTCCGGCGGCCATACGCGTGCCGATCAGCGAACTCAGGCGGAACGGCCCCTTGAAATTGACCCCGATGACCTTATCGAATAATTCCTCACTCGTCTCAGCCGACGACGGAGCAAGCGGCGACATTCCCGCATTGTTGACGAGAATGTCTACCTTGCCGAAGGTGTCATAACTGATCTCGACCAGATCATCGAGCTGATCCCATTTGCCAACATGACAGGCGACCGGAAGTGCTTTACGGCCAAGGGCTTCCACTTCTGCGGCCACCTCGGCACAGGCTTCTACCTTGCGGCTGGTGATGATCACGTCGGCACCGGCGCCGGCGAAGGCGAGCACCATCTGCCGACCGAGCCCACGGCTGCCCCCGGTGACGAGAGCGACTTTGCCGTCGAGGGAAAATAAATCGGTCATGATATTCCGTACTCCTTGAGGACGTCGGCGTGTTTAGCCACCGCGGCGGCCCGCCGGGTGGGGATGTGCTCGGTGGGGAAGAGATTGTCGGTGGCCTGGTAATCGCGCAGCACACCCTTGGCTACCGCGAGTTTGTGTACTTCGGTTGGGCCATCGGCCAGGCCCAGTGATACGACGCCCGTCCACCAGATATGCAGGGGAGTCTCAGTGGTGACACCCAGGGAGCCGTGGAGTTGAATCGCCCGGTGGATGATGTCGTGATAGACCTTGGCCATCGCGACCTTGCACATCGCGATGAGGGTACGTGCCGAGCCATGTGGCTTATTGTCGATCGTCCATGCCGTTTTGAGGACGAGCAGACGGTATTGCTCGAGTTCGATAGCCGAGTCGGCGATGAACTGCTGGACTAATTGTTTGTTGGCCAGTACCTCGCCCTGGGTGGTGCGGGAGAGTGCCCGTTCACCCATCATATCCAGTGCCCGTTGACATTTTCCGACGGTGCGCATGGCATGGTGGACGCGCCCACCGCCGAGCCGGGCCTGGGCGACTTCAAAACCCTGCCCGGGTCCGCCGAGGATCGCGTCGGCCGGCAGGCGAACGTTGTTGTAGTTGATGTAGGCGTGTGTGCCCTCATCGAGTTCTTCTCGATCACCCATGACGCAGACGTTGCGAATGATCTCGATGCCGGGGGTTTCGACCGGCACGATGAACATCGACATCCGGCGGTAGGGCGACGCGTCGGGGTTGGTTACCGCCATGACGATCAGGAAGGATGCGTATCGGGCGTTGGAGGAGAACCACTTCTGGCCGTTGAGGACCCATTCATCACCGTCTCGATGTGCTTCGCAGACAAACTCTTTCGGGTCGGCACCGGCCTGGGGCTCGGTCATCGAGAAACAGGAGACGATATCGCCGTCGAGGAGTGGCTGCAGGTAGCGTTCCTTTTGTTCGGCGGTGCCGAACATCGCCAGGATCTCGGCGTTGCCGGTGTCGGGGGCTGCAGTCCCGAATACCGTGGGCGCCCACATCGATCGCCCCAGAACCTCATTGAGGAGGGCGAGCTTGAGCTGGCCATAACCCTGCCCGCCGAGTTCAGGGCCGAGGTGGCATGCCCACAGGTCCTGTTCGCGCACCCGCTGCTGCAGCGGCCCCAGGATCGCGCGCGCGGCCTTGTTCTCGGTGTTATAGGGCTGGCCCAGGTGGGGGAATAGCGTGTCGAGCGGCTCGCATTCTTCGCGGACGAAATCCTTTGCCCAGTCGAGTTTTTGCTGAAACTCCGGGTCGGTGTCAAAATCCCACATATGTCTGTCATTCCTTCGGCGTCGATGGGCTGTCGATGGGTGTGAGTGGTGCTGCCAGCGCCCCGGACAGGCAGAACTCAAGCAGGTGTGCACGGTCGGCCGCAGTGGGACGCTCACCGGATTCGAGGTAGCTCGTCATTGTGCCGAAAACCAGTGTCTGGATCAGCCGGGCGGTGCGAGCAGGATCGGCCACTGCGCCTTCGGCGAGGATGGTCTGCAGTAGCAGGAGAATTCGGTGGTGGCCGACGGGTTCCACGTGGCTGTCGCCGCGCGCGATCTGGCCGACGTTCCAGATGATGGCCGAACTCAGCGCCGCCAGTTGCGGGTCGTCGATCTGGACGAGTAGACCGTTGATCCATGCCGTCAACCGGGCTCGTAGGGAATGCTCCCTGGTGACTTGTCGGGCAAGGTAGTCATGGATACGGAGTAATCCTTGCTCGTATGTCGCCACGATGACATCGTCACGACTCCGGAAGTGCCGGTAGAACGCTTGATTCGACATTCCGGCCTCGGTGAGGATGTCGGCCAGCCGGGGAGTCGAGGATCTTCCGTTGCGGCGTATCACGGTTTGTGTGGCGGCAATAAGCGTGCGCACTTCGTCGTCATAGGACGCTTGGCGTTTGGCTGTGGCAGTGCGGCGCAGGCGAGTTCCGCCAGCCATCACCGCGTCTGCGGGCTGCGCAGGCGCCGACTGTGCGTGCCGCGTGGGAGGACGAGCGTCCCCGGTGGCTATCGATTGCATGATGGAGTGTCACCGTCCTCAGTAACCGACCAGCGATTTAGCCTCGGCCACCAGCCCCGGTAGTGCGGGCTCCATCTGCGCAAAGGAGCGGCTCAAGCCACCTTTGCGCCGAGCACGTTTGATGAGCAGGCCGGTCGCGGCGGCTTCCTTGTATCGGGTCAGTGCGTGGAACCAGTCGATATCGGTGACCGGTGCACCCAGGCTTTCCTGATAGGCCGCGACAACCTCGGCGACAGAAGGTGTACCGCACGGTTGGTTGCGCGCCGCCGCGGGATGACCGGCCTCGTCGGTGAAATACGTCAGCCAGGTCAGATCGATACGAGGGTCGCCAATTGACCATATCTCCCAGTCGATGATCGCGGTGACACGATCATCGACGCACAGGGTATTACCCAGCCGGTAATCGCCGTGGTTGATCACCGGCGGCGCCGGGGTGGGCGCGGTGGCGTGCAATGCGGCCGCGGCCGAGAGGTAATCACCTTGCAGATCCTCCGGAACTGTTTCGAAAGCCCTTGTCCAGCGATCGATTTCGTCTTGAAGTGTGACGAGTGGTTCGCTATCGAGGCCGACGTCTACCGGGCGCACCCGATGCAGCTTGCCGAGTATGCGGGCAGCATCAAGAAATCGCCGATAGGTCTGTGCGCGAGTGGTTTCGCCGAGCGGGCGTTCCGCATCGAGAAGGGGTTCGACGCATTCGCCCGGGACCCTCGCCATGACGACGAACGGTGGAATTCGTGGGGGAGCGCCGGCATCGGTGAAGTAGACGGCGGGGGCCGCGACCCCGGGGGCGTCGGTAAGCGCTGTCATCACGCGACCCTGCCGCAGGACGTCACGGTTGCGGACCGGTTCGAGATCCGGCGGCGCCACCTTGATGACCACGGACTCGGTCGTGGCGGCGGACGGTTCGTGGATGTCGGCGATGAAGGTGAGGCTTGACGTTCCGCCGGTGAGTGGCCGCACATCGCGCACGGACGCGCCGGGCCGCCACTGCTGCGCGGCGCGGTTCGACCGGGTGGTGACCGAGTCGATGAGGTCGGTGTTGACGGCGATGTCGGTCGTGGATGCCATGGTGGCCGCTCCTGGAATTGGCTGATTCTGGTCCCGGTGGAAGCACCCGGTCAAGAAAAGTCAGAATGATGTTCTGAGAATAGAGTTCTGGGTTTTACCGGTGAAGTCAAGACCTCATTGCCGACGCACGCCCAGCACCTCACCCGGGCAGGACCTGCGTGAGGACGTCATCGAGATAGTTAGTGGCGTCGCCGACTACGCTGACGATGTCGTCCGCGGTGATGAAAGTGCTTGGCGTGAGCTCGATATCGAAGGCGCCGGAGTATCCGCTGGCAGCCACCGCACCGATCCTGTCGGCGAGCGGGATGACGCCTTTGCCGAGTGGGGTTTTCGGGCGTTGATCGCCGTCGACGACGCAATCGCCGATCTGGCACAGCAACGTGTTGTTCGCGTCGTGGGCGAGCCAATCGGCGAGATCGGGATCATCCCAGAGGTGATAGAGATCCAGGCAGAGTCCCATATCCAGTTCATCGAGAAGCGGACGGGCCGCTGCCACGGTGTGCACGAAGGAGACTGCGGCAAACGACGGCAGGGTTGCTTCGAGTGCCAATCGAATTCCCGCATCGCGCGCCCGATCCACCTGTGGTGTCAAGAATTCGACGAGTTGCGCGAGGGAATGCGCGCGGTCGCGCAGGAGTGGGCCGGTCACTGTGTAGACCGACGGCGCGCCGATTTCGGCGGCGGCCTCGATCGTGCGGGTGATGTCCTCGCCCGATTGAGACCATGTCGCGCGGTCGGCAAGGGTGTGCGGGTAGGGCGCGATTAGGGCGTCGACGGTGATGCCGGACCCGATGATCTGGGCGATCGACCTTTCCCAACCGTGCGTCTTCATCAGCGAACCCTGGACCGTGGTCCGCGTAATGGTGAGGTCGCCGAGGATGGTGAGGATGGTGGCGAGGTCGGTGCCGGGAAAGTTAAGGGTGCTGACCGAGATCCGATGGTGCATGCGGTGTCCTTCGATGTTGTGCGCGGCTGTTGAGCACGGCCGTGGTCCACGGCCCGGGCCGGCGACGAGCGGATCTCCGTCGAACCGTGTGCTGACATGGCTGCCGCGCACCCGGCTGCGCAGAGATATAACTAGTCATACCTTGTTGATTTGTGTGATGGCAACGACGCTGCGTCGTGCCCGATGTGCACTCCCCTTGATTTCGCGTATTCGCAGGAAAATACCGGTGATCGGGATTTATGATTGGCAATCGAGGGTGATGTGGGTAACATGTGTGGCGAACCAGATAGTTAAACTAGTCATCGGTTTCGGATGGCGAGACGGGAGTGTGCCTCATGCCGTTGCAGGACTATATGCAGTTGATCTCGACCGACGATCACCTGATCGAGCATCCGCGTCTGTGGCAGGATCGTCTGCCGGCGCGTTACCGTGAAGCCGGGCCGCGGATCATCGAGAAGGAGATGCCGCGATCGGTGCACGCTGGCGATGGCGGTCGTGGTCCTGTCGGCACCAAGATTGCCGAGGTCTGGCAGTACGAGGACCGGATCTACCCCTATATCGGGCTCAATGCCGTCGCTGGGAAGAAGCCGGAGGAGTACGGCGCCGAACCAACGCGATATGAGGACATGATCCCGGGCTGCTTCGAGCCCAACCATCGCCTCAAAGACATGGATATCGACGGTGTGCAGGCCACGCTGTCGTTCCCGTCCTTCCCGCGCTTCGCGGGAACAGTATTCCTCGACGGCAAGGATAAGGAACTCGCACTCCTGTCAGTGCGGGCGTGGAATGACTACGTCCTTGACGAGTGGTGCCCGACGGATCCCGAGCGGTTGATCCCGCTGGTCATTCTTCCCCTGTGGGATATCGATGAATGTGTCACGGAGGTCTACCGAACAGCGGCCAAGGGTGCTCGCACGATTTCCTTCCCGGAGAATCCGCACCCGCTCGGATTGCCGTCCTTCCACACCGACGCATGGGATCCGGTCTACCGTGCGGTCGTCGAGACCGGGATGCCGCTGTGTGTCCATTTCGGAACCTCGGGTAAGCCGCCGATCACCTGCCCGGAAGCGCCGATGGCGGTGATGACGGCGTTGTTCGGGTGTAACTCCATGTACGCCACCGCCGATCTACTCTTCTCGCCGACTTTCCATAAGCATCCAGAACTGAAGTTCATGCTCTCCGAAGGCGGCATTGGTTGGGTGCCCTACATGCTTGAACGGATGGATGGTGTGTGGGAGAAGCATCGCTTCTACCAGAACATCAACCAATCGGTGCGCCCGTCAGAGCTGTTCGCCAAGCATATTTTCGGATGTTTCATCGATGACGAGTTCGGTGTCGCCAACCGGCATCTGGTCGGAATCGACAACATCACCTGGGAGGGTGATTATCCCCACTCGGACTCGAACTGGCCCAACAGTCGCAAGATCGTGCATGACACCATGCTCAACGTTCCCGATGAGGATGTGCATAAGATCGTCGAGCTCAATGCGCGACGGCTGCTCAACTTCCCGCGCACCTAGGGTCGCAACACCCAGGGTCGGCGCACCGGCTTCCGCACCGAAAAAGTCACAGCCCCGATAGGACGGATATTCACATGGAAGAACCCATTGAGCAGATCCCGCAACATGATTGGGTCGATCAGGATTTGCTCACCCGCGACCTCGCTGGCGAACTGCTCGACGAGGAGATCGCGGCCGAGCGTAACCGTATCGATCGCCTGAACCGCGGTATCGGCGGTAGCGATATTGTGATGAGCCGCGCGGATATGGAACGCCGGTTGGCGGCGATGGAGGCGATTCGTGCCAGTGTTTACGACGAGATCGAGATCAAGTTCTGACGGTACGGCGTAAAGCGCTCGGGTGCCGCTGGTCGGCAATGGGATCTGTTCAGTAGGAAAGGATTTCGCGTAGGTATGCGTATGGGTCGGGTGGATCGTAATTCATCATCGTATCGAGCCAGACCCGGTAGCCGACCAGCGCGCGCCCGACGACGACTCGCGTCCGCCAATCGCCAGCGGGCGGGGTGTGTGTACCGGATCGACTCGCAATGCGTTGGGCGAGATCATGTTCGATGACGAAGAAGCGCGCGAATGCAATGCGGTGACCGGCAGTACTTGAGTGGGCGACGCGCACGAAGGTCAGGAGTCGGTCGGGATTGGCAATAACGTGTTTGCCGACAGATAGCAACGCGTGGACCATCACCTCGTGGTCGTTGAGATCTGCCGGTGCGTCCGCAATGGAATCGACGAGGTGTCGATACATCTCATCGGATGCTTCGGCGAGCAGATCGTCCTTCGTGGTGAAGTACCGAAAAAAGGTGCGCGGCGACACTTCCGCGGCAGCACAGATGTCTGCGACGGTGACATTGTCATAACCGAGTTGCTGGAAGAGTCGCAATGCCGAGTCGACGATGGCGGCCCGCCTGCGGGTGCGCGCGCTATCTCGAAGGCTTATGGGAGGGGTCGGCGCAGCCGTGCCCTCCGTGTGTGCACGGTCAGGTTTTTCGTCCTCGGGTCCGGTGTTCATATCGCCCCCACACGAGCGGGCGGGCAGTCTGACCTGCCCGCCCGCCGGGGGAAATGACGAAGGGGCATCAGCGGTTTGTGCGTCCCAGATCGACCGGGAGCTGGATACCGGTGACATGGCGAGCTTCGTTGGAAGCCAGCCATGCGACTGCGGCGGCGATGTCCTCAGATTGACTCACCTGATCGGGCAGGGTGCCAAGGAAGAGCAGACCGAGATCCTGGCGCTCGGCCATCTTGCTATGCAGTTCGGGCACGGTCAGGCCGGTGGCGACGCCGTGCGGATGCACTGTGTTGACACGGATTCGGTACTTTCCGAGTTCATTGGCGAGGGTTTTAGCCAGGCCGGTCACGCCATGTTTGGCTGCCGCATAATCAGCCAGCAGGGGCAGGCCTTTGAGGCCGGCGACGGAGCTGGTGAACACAATGGCGCCGCCCTGACCCTGTTCGAGCAGGATCGGCACGGTGGCCTTGGCGGTGTAGAACGCGCCATTGAGGTTGTTATTGATGGTGGCATGCCAATGTTCGAGATCGATCTCCCATGACAGCGAGGCGGTCGTCATGCCCGCGTTGGCGACGACTACGTCGAGGCGACCGAGCTGTGCGACGCCGTCGTCGACTGCGGCCTTGAGTGCGGCGTAATCGGCGATGTCGGTAATCGAGGTGACGACGCGGCGGCCCTGTGCTTTGACGAGTTCTGCCGTCTCGGCGAGATCTTCCGGTGTGGGACCGGGGTATTGGGTAGTTGGCAGGTCGGCGCTGATATCGATGGCGATGATGTCGGCGCCCTCGGCCGCGAAGCGAACCGCTTCGGCGCGGCCCTGGCCGCGTGCGGCACCGGTGATCAGGACAACCTTGTCGACAAAGCGACGTGCGTTGGGGGCGTCGGGGATTGGTGCTTCGGGTACCGGGCCGTCGGGGATGTTGACGGAAGTTGAATCTGACACGGCGTTACCTCTCGGTGTTCTCTTCGTGGGGAGATTGATCGCGGCACGGTGTGGATCTGCAATGCCACCCAAAGTGTGGCACAGTCTGCCAAATGGCACAATATGCCATCATGGAGATTAATAGGGATACTCCATGTAGCCGAGAAGAAGAGAAGGCAACCGGTGAGAAAACCAAAGAGTCGGGTCACCATGGAGAACATTGCGATGTTTCGTGCGGTGACCGGCAAGTCGAAGGAGTGCTGACATGACGAGCGTGGGAATCGTGACCGGTGCAGGTCGCGGAATGGGATTCGAATGTGCGCAGAAGCTGGTTGATCTGGTCGATCATCTTCTGCTGATCGACCTGAATGAGAGCACGGTCACCGCAGCAGCGGAGACATTAGCGGCCCGTGGGCGCGCGAGTACCGAGGCATTTGTCCTCGATATCTGTGATCTCGAAGGGCTCGCAAGGTTGGCTGATCGCGTCGGCGAGCTTGGTGACCTCCGGGCCGTCGCGCATGCGGCCGGAATCTCGCCGACCATGGCTGACTGGCGGCGGATCTTCGAGGTGGATCTGATCGGCACCGCGCGCCTTGCCGCAGCTTTACGGCCGTTGGCGCGCAAAGACACTGCCACAGTGTGCTTCTCGTCGATGTCGGTCGCGCTGCGCCCGCCTAAGCCGATTGATGCCGCGGTGGATGCACTGATGGTAGACCCGCTGGGCGAGGACTTTCTGGATCGCATCCGCGAGATTTCCGGTGAGGATATCGAGTCAACCAGTGAGGCGTATCCCGTCGCGAAACGCGGCGTGCGGGTTTTTGTGCAGCAGGAGGCGGTGCGGCTGGGGAGTGTCGGTGCCCGGATCTGTTCGGTGTCACCCGGTGTGACTGACACCCCGCAGGGGCGTCAAGAGGCGGCGGCGCATCCGTCGATGCAACGGTTGATCGACGCGACGCCACTGGCCCGGATGGGGCGGCCTGAAGAGGTCGCCGACGTTGCCGTGTACACCCTGACCGATGACGCGAGCTTCCTCAACGGAGTCGATCTGCTGGTGGATGGCGGTGTCGTGGCGGCCCTTGCGACCCGATCGCGCCGAAGCTGACAGAGTAGGGCCGCCGTAAGCCGGGGCGTTGATCCCCGCTTGCGGCGGCCCTGGTCGTGGTCGCGTCGGTCGATGTCTAGCTTGCGTCAGCCTTTGTCGGTACCGGCTTGCTGGCGCCGGCCAGCTCTGCCTCAACCTCGGGGACGGTCTTCTTCTCGATCTCGGCGAGATGGCCCAGCGCGGTGCGCGCGTAGACCTGCTGCTCGGTGACCGCAAGCTGAGTGCGTCCCCGGGTGGAGAACGCGAAGAACCAGTTGATCAGCGTGTTGAGTCGGTTACGGAAGCCGACCAGATACACCAGGTGCAGCGCCAACCAGCCGAGCCACGCGAAATACCCCTCGGTTTCGAACTTCTTCTTAGTACCCGGGATCGGCACCTGCATGACGGCGCTGAACCGGGAAATCGTCGCCATTGAGCCCTTATCCCAGTAGCTGAACGGTTTGCGCTGGTCCGGAGTCTGGCCGGAATTGAGTTCGGCCTTGATGCAGTCGGCTGCGTAACGGCCACCCTGGATGGCGCCTTGGGCTACGCCGGGCACTCCGTCGACGGCCATCATGTCGCCGACCACGAACACATGGGGGTGGCCCGGGACGGATAGGTCGGGACCGACTTTGACGCGCCCGGCTCGGTCGAGTTCCACCCCGGATTGTTCGGCGATCTGCTTGCCAAGCCCACTGGCTTGCACACCGGCCGACCAAACCTTGCACTGAGATTCGATGCGACGGGTGGTTCCGTCTTTTTCCTTCACGACGAGGCCGTCGTAGTCCAGGTCGACGACCATCGCGCCGAGTTGGACCTCGACGCCGAGTTTTTCCAACCGCTGTTTGGCCTTGAGGCCGAGTTTCTCTCCAAACGGTGGCAGCACTGCGGGTGCGGCGTCGAGGAGGATCACTCGGGCCTCGGTCGGATCTATATTGCGGAAGGCGCCCTTGAGGGTTTTGTCGCTCATCTCCGCGATCTGTCCGGCCAGTTCCACACCCGTCGGGCCCGCGCCGATCACCACGAAGGTCAACAGCTTGGCTCGCTCGGCCGGATCGTGGGAGAGTTCGGCCTGTTCGAACGCGCCGAGGATACGGCCGCGCAATTCGAGGGCGTGATCGATGGTCTTCATGCCGGGGGCGAATTCGGCGAAATGATCATTGCCGAAGTAGGACTGGTCTGCTCCGGCGGCGACGATCAGCTTGTCGTAAGGCGTCACGGTGATGCGCTCAAGCAGTCGAGACGTGACCGTTTGCTGCGTCAGATCAATCTCGAAGACATCGCCCATCAACACCTGAACGTTGTCCTGTTTGCGCAGTACCACCCGGGTTGCGGGGGCGATCTCGCCTTCGGCGATGATGCCGGTCGCCACTTGGTAGAGCATCGGCTGGAACAGATGGTGGGTGGTCCGCGCGATCAGCGTCACGTCGACATCGGTCTTGGCCAGGCGCTGTGCGGCGAACAGTCCGCCGAAGCCGGAACCGATGATGACGACGCGGGGTCGTGCGGGGGTTGTCGGTGTAGGGCTGCTCATCGTCTGGACCTCTCCTGTCGAGTGGTGTCGGCGCATGCGCGCATACGTGTCTACGGTAGTCACTATTCAATCGCGAGTCGCGACGAGGTAGGTCGGTGGCCGTCGATATCTGAAATCGGGTACGTGCGGTGATCAGGCGGTGAGGTTCGCTGCATACGTCCGATGCGGGTACCAGCGAGCGGCCACGCTGGACCAGCGCGCCCGGAGCAGCTCATATTCGATATCGTCGAGGTGGTGCTCGGACGCTGCGCTACCGGCTGGATCCGGCCGGTCAGTGGATGGACTCATCTCCAGCTTCTTCATCACCCGCAGCGACGGGGTGTTCGTACGGGTTGTGCTGGCGAATACTCGTTGCGCGCCCAAGCTGTCGAAGGCGACGGTCACTATCGCGCGCGCAGCCTCGGTGGCCAGACCGCGTCCCCACGTTTCCCGCCGGAGGCGGTAGCTCAATTCCAGCTCGGGACGATGACTGTGGCGCGGTGCGCGCAGCACGATCCAACCGAGAAAAGAGTGATACCGCTCATCTGTGGCCACCCACATACCGCCGCGGCCGCCGCGCAGTTCGCTTTGCGCCCGCGGCACCACCCAGTCGGCGATCTCGGTGCGCGATGTGGGGAGGCCACCGCTGACGAACCGCATGACAGCCGGATCGCTGTCGAGTTGGACGAGATCATCGATGTCCAGGGGATCGACCGGGCGCAGTCGCATCCGGTGAGTCTCGACGATCACTCGACCTCCCAGATATGCGCGGGGACCTCACCTGCGTGTCGTCATGCGATCGCCCGGTATTCCCGCGAACTTCTTTCCGTGCGGCCCCAGTCTACGGTTGGCCGTCGCGCTGAGGGCGACGCACGTCGGGGTGTGTCGCAAGGGCCGGGCGTACTGGAAGGTAACGCGTGCTGGCAGGCCGGGAGAGCCCGGACAGCGCAGAAGTGTCGGGATCACCGACTAGGCTGCAAACCGTGCCTGAGCAGTCCGCCGTGAGCGATACATCGTCAACCGAAGTGGTCATCGGGCTCCGTTGGGGCGATATGGACTCGAACGGCCACATCAACAATGTGCAGTTTGCGCGGCTCTTCGAGGAGAGTCGGGTGCGGGCCCTCGGGGAATGGTTCTCACACCCGCCCAAGCGACTGTCGGTACTCGTCGCCAGTCAGACCATCGAGTTCCGGGCCGTGCTGGAGTACACACCCGAACCCGTGCGTGTGACGGTGGGCGTCAGCCGTATCGGCCGGTCGTCGTTCACCACGTCGGCAACCCTTGTCGCCGCACACGGTGTGACCTGTGCGGTCGCGCAGACCACGCTCGTCGCGGTCGACGACTCCGGTCGGCCGGTGCCCATCATCGACGCGGACCGGGCGGTGCTGGAGGCCCGCCGAATCGCGCCGATAGCCCTCCACGGATCGCGCTGAGGGCGAAGAGCCTCACACGCGGAAACGGAGCCACGTGCTGTACCTGCACCGGGCCGAGCGCTCGGACACTCTCGCCGACGTGCTTGCCGATATTCTCGCGACGCCGTTGGCCGACCCTATGCGCACGGAAATCGTGTCCGTTGCGGCCCGCGGAATGGAGCGCTGGCTGCAACAGCACGTAGCTCGCCGGCTCGGCTGCGGCAGCCTGCCGGCTGGTGATGGGATCGCGGCGAATATCGACTTCGCGCCGCCGGCGGCACTGACCGACACCATAATCACCATGGTGCGCGAGGCTGGTGGCACGGCCGCGCAGCGCGGTGTCGAGAGCCCATCGAGTGACCGGTGGACCGATGGCGGACTGGTGTGGCCCGTCTTGGCGGTGCTCGACGATCACATCGGTGATCCGGAATTTGCACTGCTGGCCCGCCACGTCGGCGCCGCGGGCCGGGCGTCTGCGGTCGCTCGATCTGGCGAGGACGATGCTCGATTGGGCCGGCGGTATGCCACCGCCCGTCACATCGCGGAGCTGTTCGAGCGGTATGGACGCCAGCGTCCTGCAATGCTTGTGCGTTGGGCTGACGGCGACGATTCGGACGGCACCGGCGCACCGTTGGTTGCCGATATGGCCTGGCAGCCGCGGCTGTGGCGAGCCGTTGCCGAGCGTATCGCGCACCCGCACCCCGCTCTCGAACTCGACGCCATCTGCGCCCGATTGCGCGCCGAACCGCACTGCGCTGATCTGCCGGAACGGCTGAGCGTCTTCGGTCCGACCCGAATCCCGGAATCCTTTCGGCTGATTATGGATGCGGTGGCGCAACATCGCGATGTGCATCTATTCGTCCCGCATCCAGGGCCCGCGCTCTGGGATGCGGTCAATGATGCCGGTCCACTCACCGATCCATGCCGCGCCGACCGGCCGATCCCCAATCTGTCACATCCTTTGCTGGCCAGTCTTTCCCGTGATGTTCAAGAGTTACAGCAGTGTCTGGCAAGGCATCTCGATATCGATGCCTATCATGAAGGGCCAGCACAGGCCGGTCGGGGAAGTCTTCTTCATATTCTCCAACGCGGACTGCGAGTTGACCGGCTGGAAACCGGTAGCGCAGCGCTGGATGCGTCGCTCGAAATTCATTCCTGCCACGGTGCCGACCGCCAGGTCGAAGTGCTGCGCGACCGACTACTGCACCTGTTCGCCGCCGACGAGACATTAGAGCCGCGCGATGTGGTGGTGATGTGCCCGGATGTCGAGACCTTCGCACCGCTGGTTCGCGGTGCCTTCGGCCAGCCGGGATTGGGTCATCCTGCTTTCGACCTGCGTGTCCGGCTTGCCGATCGCGGACCCCGACATGTCAATCCGGTACTCGACGTCCTCGCTTCGGTCGTTGAGTTTGGAGTCGGACGGATGAGCGCCGCAGACGTTGTCGATGTGGCATCCCGCCCGCCCGTGCGCGCCAGGTTCGCGTTCACCGACGATGACCTCGAGGTGATCCGCGATTGGCTTGCGAATAGCAATATTCGATGGGGGATGGACGCTTCCGGCCGAGTCCGCTTCGGACTCGGCGGCTTCCCGCAGGGCACATTCGCCACCGGACTGGACCGGATCGCGCTCGGTGCCGTCGCCGACGAGGACGACGGCGAGTGGCTGGGTACCGCGCTCCCGTTGGCCGGAGTGGAGAGTACCGAAATCGATCTGCTGGGCCGCTTCGCCGAGTTTGTCGATCGCCTCGACGCCGTGCTCGATGAACTCGACACGCCGGCACCCCGATCAACGTGGGTGCGTCGTCTGGTCGGACTCATCAATCGGCTCACCGATGCTATGCCGGACGCGGAATGGCAACGTGCACAAGCGATTCGATTAATCACGCAGGCACTGATAGCCGACGATGAATCCGATGACCGGGTGCTGCGACTCGCCGACATCCGCGACGTGATCGGTGCGACGATCGCGGCCCGCGCGGCCCGCGCCAACTTTCGGACCGGTGAGCTAACCGTATGCGGCATGGTGCCCATGAGGGCTGTTCCGCACCGGGTGATCATTCTCCTCGGTATCGACGCTGACTCATACCCGCGCGCCAGGCGAACCGACGGCGACGATGTACTCGGTCGGGTACCGCTCGTTGGCGAACGCGACCCGCGCGACGAGGATCGTCAGTTATTCCTCGACGCGCTCGGTGCCGCAACCGATAACCTGCTTGTCTTTTATAGCGGGGCAGATCCAGTCGATGGCAACCGGATACCGCCGGCGGTGGTCGTCAGTGAACTCGCCGAGACCGTCGCAACGCTGTGTGACATTCCCGCATCCGACGTGATCATCAGACACAGCTTGCACGGTTTCGACCGCAGCAACTTCGAAACCGGCACCGTCGCAACGATCACCGGACCATTGAGTTTTGACGCCGAATTACTGGCCGGTGCACAGGCGCTCGATGGCGAACCGGTGCGTCAATCGACGTTGGCCGCCGTCACGCTGGCACCTGCTGCACGCACAGATCTCGAACTCACCGAACTCATCTCCTTTCTCACCAACCCGATCGAAGGTTTCGTGCGGCAACGGCTGGGAGCGCGGATCATCGGTGACGAGGTAGCCCACGCCGATGAACTCGATGTGAGTCTCTCTAGCCTCGATCGGTGGGCTGTCGGCGACCGCTTCTTACGTCGTATGCTCGGCGGAGAGGATCTCGCCAGCTGTCAGGCGGCCGAGTTGCGCCGCGGTAATCTTCCGCCGTTTGAACTTGGCCGCCGCGCGTTGGGCGAGATCTCGCAGTCGGTGGGTCGCGTCTTCGACGCGGTTATGCCCTACCGCACCGGGGGGTCGCAGACCCGTGACGTACTCATCGCACTGCCCGACGGTCGGCGACTGACGGGCAGTGTTGCCGACGTCTTCTCATCGGCATCGGGCACGGTCATCGTCTCGGCAAGTTATTCACGTCTGGGGGCTAAGGCACGGCTGGGTGCATGGCTGCGCCTGTTGGCCGTCGCCGCCTCGGCAGGAGTCACCGAAGAATCGATATCGGCGGTATCTGTTGGCCGTTCGGGCCGGAGTGGCTCCGCCGGGTCGTTACTTGCAGCCCCCGACAATGCGGTCGCGATCCTGGCCGAACTCGTCGCGATACGAGATCGCGGACTGCAATCCGCATTGCCGTTGCCGCTGGAGGCCGCCGCTGACTATGCCGCCCGGTCGGCGGGGGGTACCCGACATGGGGTCGGGCTCAACATCGCGCAGCGCAGCTTTGAATCGACGTACGGGGCTGCTGCAGATCCATATGTGCGCTTGGTCTTGCGCGGTGATGTCACGGCGGCAGTCACATTTGGACAGGTGCTTGCGGAAAAGACTCCGCCGGGAAGTAGTTTCGCCGGTATCACGCTGCCGACGGCCGCAGGTGAGCCGTTGTTTTGTGGTCTGGCCCGATGCATCTGGGAGCCTCTGCTCGCATGCGAGACCACGCCATGACCCGCGTACCGCAGGAGAGCACGCGCTCGCGCCGGCCCTTGCCCTTCGACATCACCGGGGAGTTTCCCGACGGCACCACGGTGCTCGAGGCCAGTGCGGGCACCGGAAAGACCCACGCGATAGTCGGTATCGCTGCACGCCATATCGCCGACGGCGTGCCCATCGGCGAGCTACTGCTGATCACCTTCAGTCGGTCGGCCACCGCTGAGCTCCGGGAACGTATGCGCGAGCGGTTGACTGAACTGGTCGGTGCCCTCGAACCTTCACGACGCACGGAGCGCACCGCAGACCCGCTCATAGGCGTGCTGCGGGTCGGGTCCGCACAGGAGGTGGATACGCGCCGTCACCGGCTTCTGCGTGCGCTCTCGGATTTCGATGCATCGACAATCGCCACCACCCATACCTTCTGCAATCGAATGCTTGAGGCGCTGGGCTTCCTCGGTGAGCGCGAACTCATCTACGACATCGTAGAAGGTACAGACGATCTCGTTGAGCAGACGGCGCGCGACCTGTATCTGGCACGATTTGCCGCCGACGCGCAGGATGCGCCATTCACATTGCCGGAGATCACCGCGATCGCCAAGGAGGCGGTTCGCAGCGCGGGGGTGCCGTTGGCGCCAGAACCCGCGGTATCGGCGCATTCGACGCAGCAGCCGTCGGTGGCCGACTTGCGGGTACGTTTCTGCCGGCGCACGCGAGAACTGGTGGAGCGTCGTAAACGGTTATCGCGATTGCGTACTTACGATGATCTGCAGCTGATTCTGCATTCCGTGGTGACCGATGATCTCGTCGGCGACGGGGCGTGCGAGCGTATCCGGTCGGCATTTCGGCTCGTGCTCGTCGACGAGTTTCAAGACACAGATCCGTTCCAATGGGAAATTCTCCGACGCTGCTTTCACGGTCATCGGCGCCTCGTCCTCGTCGGTGACCCCAAACAGTCGATCTACGCCTTTCGCGGAGCCGAGGTGCGTAGCTATTTGCAGGCCGTCGGTGTCGCCGACAATCTGCTCGTACTCGACACGAATTGGCGCACCGATGGTGATTTGGTCGATGCCCTTACCGGGATTTATGGCGGGGCGGGTCTGGGTGATCCGTCGATCGCGGTACATCCGGTCACCGCGGCCCGGCCGGGAAGCAGGCTCACCGGTACCTCGGCGCTGCGGCTGCGCGCCTTTACCGTCGAGGATTTCCCGGAGCGCAGTTCGGCGCTGCCGTCGGTCGGTGAGGTGCGTGCGCGGGTGATCGCCGATACCGCCGCCGACATAGCGAGACTGCTCAGCTCCTCGGCACGTATCGACAGCGGACAATCTCAACGCCCACTGCTGCCGGGCGATGTTGCGATCCTCGTGCGCACTAATACCACGATCGCGCCGCTTCAACAGGCACTCGCCGCCCACGGAATCGCCTCGGTTGTCGGCACCGGCACGAGCGTGTTCCGCACGAGCAGTGCACGGCATTGGCTGTGGGTGTTGCGTGCCGTTGAGGCACCCACGCGCGCTGATCGGGTCCGGCTTGCCGCGCTCACTCCGTTGATCGGCTGGGGTGCCGATGAACTCGCCGACGCCACAGATGCCGCACTCGCCGACCTTTCCGCCCTGTGTGCCGAGCTGGCCGGTGTTTTCGGTGCCGGGGGGTTCGCGGCGCTCGCGCACCGGTTGATGGCCCGCTGCGACGTCGCGCGGCGGGTCCTGGCCACCGTCGACGGAGAGCGTGAGCTGACCGACCTCCTACAGGTGTCCTCGCTGGCGAATAGACATGTGTCCGAGACCGACTGCGGGATCTCGGCGCTTACGGAGTGGCTCGCCGAACGCATCGCCGACGATTCCGGTTGGCGTAGCCATGACGATCAGACTCGCCGTCTCGACCGGGACACCGAGGTGGTGCAGATCATGACCGTGCATGCCAGTAAGGGACTTGAATTCCCCGTCGTGTACGCCCCATTCGGATGGGACACGATCGGCGGCGGTGAGCGGGAGACCTTTCGCTTCCACGATGACACCGGCCGCCGCCGTCTCGATGTTGGCGGTAAAGGCACCCCGGGACGGCCCGAACGTCTCGCGGCAGCGAAAACCGATGAGGCCGGCGAAGATCTGCGGCTGCTGTATGTCGCGCTGACGAGAGCGGCATGTGCGGTGGTCGTGTGGTGGGCGCCGTCGAACAACACCGCACGCGGACCCCTGCACCGGTTACTGTTCGGACGCGATGGCGGCGACCGCAGCGTGGTCAGTGAGTCGGTTCCCATACCCTCGACCACAACCTTGCGGACCAGGCTGCATGAACTGGAAGCGGGTCCGGCGTCGATCGTGGTCGAGCATGCCGGCGACGGTGATCACCTGACGTGGCAACAACAGGTAGCCGGGCCCCAGGCACGCCCGGCGCTTGCGGTGGCGCGCTTTGACCGTGTTATCGATCAGGAGTGGCGGCGCACGTCGTATACCGCGCTCATTGCCGGCGCCGGGCATGCGCATGCCGTGCTCGCTACGGGCAGTGAACCCGATGCCGAGACACCCGGCGATGGGGAACTGATTGTCGACGAACCTTCCGATGCGGCGAGCGTGCTTGCCGGGGCTGTAGCGGCGCTGGACGGGCCGGGAGTAGTTGGGCCCCAAGGTGATGCCGCTGACCCGTATGCGTCGTTGATGAACCGGATGCCCTTTGGTGCTGCATTCGGCACTCTGGTGCATGAGGTTCTTGAGTACGTCGACACCGGCCACCCCGATAGTGCGGCGCACGTGCGCGACCTGTGTGCTGCGGCGGCCCGGCGTCATGGGGCCGATGTCGACATCGACGCCTTGACCCGAGCCCTGATGGCAGTGTTGAGGACACCGATAGGATTCGGCGATCTGTGGGGTGTGCCACCACGAAATCGATTGGCGGAGCTGGATTTCGAATTCCCACTCGGACGAGATGGTGCGTCGTCGGCCGCATTGGGCGATATCGCCGGCCTGATGCTGGCGCATCTGCCCGCCGATGATCGCCTGCGTAACTATGCGCCGATCCTTGCGGAACTGCCGGATAGGGTGCTGCGTGGTTTTCTTACCGGCAGTATCGACTCGGTGCTGCGCACACCGGATGGCCGCTTCGTGATCGTCGATTACAAGACCAACAGGCTGCGTCCGGGCGATTTGCGTGCCCAGGACTTCACTGCGGACGCCATGGCGCAGGAGATGATCCGATCGCATTATCCACTCCAGGCATTGTTGTATTCGGTTGCGCTGCATCGTTATCTGCGTTGGAGATTGCCCGGTTACCGGCCTGCTGAACATCTTGGTCCGGTCCAGTACCATTTCGTGCGCGGCATGATCGGACCGTCAACGCCGCCCGGCTGCGGAGTCTTCGAGTGGCAGGTGCCGCCGCAATTGGTCACGGCATTATCGGACCGGCTGGCTGGGGTGAGTGTGCAGGAGCAGCAATGACCACGACCCGAAGCGACATTCCGATTCCTGGCGATTGGTTGGCGCCGCGCGGTGAGAACGATGCGCAACGTGTGCAGCGGGGCATCGGGCTGGCCGCCGTGGGCAACGCCCACGGAGTGTTCGCCGCGGCGGACCTGCACATCACCGACCGGCTGATCGCGATGTCCGGGGGCTCCGTCAGTGAGGGCGCGCGACTGGCGACGGCCCTTGCGGTGCGGGCGGTCCGGCTCGGTTCGACGTGTCTGGCGCTTGACGATGCCGCCGATGTCATCGACCGGCTCGCCGCCGCAGATCCCGCCGTGCCCACACCGACGGTTGCCGCGCTGCTCGATGACCTGAAAGTATGCCCGCTCGTCGTCGGCACGCCGGCGGGCACGTTGCGCCCGCTGGTGCTCATGGATTCCGATGAGGGACCACTCCTGTACCTGCGGAAGTACTTTCGTCAGGAACAGGCGATTCGGGCGGCGCTCAACGACCGGGCGAGCAGTGCTCCGGATGTCGACTCCGACCTGCTTGAGGCCGCGATCGATGAGGTGTTTTCCGACGGCGTCGTCGCACCCCGGCAGCGTATCGCCGCCGCTCTGGCGGCACGCAGGTGGACAACGATCCTTGCGGGCGGTCCGGGTACCGGAAAGACCTACACCGTTGCTCGCATTCTCGCCGTGCTCGACCGCCTCGCGGGCGGCGGACTGCGAATCGGTATGTGTGCGCCGACGGGCCGCGCGGCGGCACAGCTACAGGCGTCGGTTCTCGCCGACGGCTCCTTGCCCGGCACGACACACGCCGTGACTCTGCACCGGCTGCTCGGGTGGCGGCCCGGGTCGGCGCCGCGCCATGGGCGGAGCAACAGGCTTGCGCACGATGTGATCGTTGTCGATGAGACCTCGATGTTGTCGATGACCGCGATGAGTCGGCTGCTTGACGCGATTCGCGCCGATACCCGTCTCATTCTGGTCGGCGACCCACATCAGCTTGCCTCCGTGGAGGCCGGCGCGGTGCTCGCCGATCTGGTCGACCGCGCCCCAGCGTCAGCAGAGCATTTTGCTCGAGCACACGACGCAGCGCCGCGCCACGTCGCAGTGTCGCTGTCGGGTGATCAGATCGCACAGGCGAGTCTGACACCCGACGAACTCCGGAGATTGGGTGACGGTGTCGTCACGCTGCGTGAGGGTTTCCGTTTCGGCTCGCAGATAGCTAAGGTCGCCGAGGCCGTCAACGCCGGTGATGCCGACACCGTGCTCGATATGGTGAGGGCGGGAGGGTGCACAGATGTGGCGCTGATCTCCCCCGAGGATGTCGGCCCCGTGCACGATATGGTGGCCGACTGGGGTCGGCGGCTGTGGTCGGCCGCGATGGACGGTGATGTTGTGGCGGCACTCGATGCCCTGGATACGCATCGCATCCTCTGTGCGCATCGAGAGGGTGCCTGGGGTGTGCAGGGCTGGCAACTGCGGGTGGCCGACTGGCTCTCAGCGCTGCCCGGCCATCCCCGGGTGATCCTCGACGCGGCGACCTGGACACCGGGACAACCGATTCTGGTCACCGCCAATGACCGCCAGACTGACACCTTCAACGGCGACTGCGGCGTGGTGGTGCGAGCCCACACAGTAGACGGCGGGGAATCAGATATCGGTGCGCGTGGTGCGGATGACCGTGTGCACACCGCGGTGGCGTTCCGGCGCGGCAACATCGAACGGCTGATCTCGCCCGCGCGCCTCGCTGACACGATGCCCGCCTACGCGATGACCATTCACCGTTCGCAGGGCAGCCAATTCGACACCGTGACCGTTGTGCTGCCGCCAACGGGATCGGAGTTGCTCACCAGGGAACTCCTCTACACCGCGATCACCCGCGCTCGATCGAGGGTGCAGATCGTGGGCACACCCGAAGTGCTCGGTGAAGCGGTAGGCCGCAGAGTGCACCGCGCCAGCGGTCTCCGGTCGACGATTCGTCCCGTTATCTGAATATTGCGTCCGGGCGCAGTGCCTGCACCGCCCGGCCGGTGGCGATCACCGGTGTGTACGGCGCGGGTTCACAGATCGCAGCCACCTCTGACCAAGTCCCGGCGGATGTAGCATTCGGTGCCCAGCAGTCGGGCCAGGCGTTCCCGTGGTAGCCTCAGCAATCTCGAAATCATAAGGCTGCGTTCGACTTCGGATTTATGCGAGGCGATCGCGGTGGCCTTCTGCTTGACCCATGCCGACACATCGAGTTCGAGGTCGATGGCCGGTGTCGGGGTGCCTGGAAGTGCATACCTCGACATGGTGGGGAAGAAATCGTCGACGACGTCTTCGATCATCCAGTCGGCGATGGTGGCCATATAGATGGACCGCACCCGCCATGCCGGACCTGTGCTGCGGTGGAGCAGGGGCACCGCTGCGGCATCGGCGGCGACGCATGCGAGCCGATTGGCCTGGACGTGATCGCGGTGGCCATAGATTCCGGCGGCGTCGTAGGTCACGATGATGTCCGGCCGGAACCGGCGGATGTGCTTGACCAATATCCGGACCTGCAAGGCGAGTGGGACGTCGCAGAATCGCGGTTGGCCGGGTGCCGACTCCGGCACGCCGTCATCGGCGAAACCGAGCATCACCGGTTCATTCGTGACGCCGAGTTCGGTTAACGCATGCCGTAGCTCAGTGTGTCGGGATGTGCCGGTGGCCCACGTAGCCGTCACCACCATGACCTCGCCGCCGCGCTCCACATGTCGCGCGATAGTGCCACCCGTCCACAGCGACTCGTCGTCGGGGTGGGCGTGTACGAACATGATCCGTGGCGCCGACATCCTCCGGCTCTCCTCACGCTCGACAGTGGCGGCCCGGCCGGAATTCACGGCGGTAAACCCCGACCACCCTGTCCAAGGGTACCGTGCCGCGTATCGGTACAATGCTTGGGCGTTGGCGGCACGCTACGGCGTTCCGCCCTTCCCCGTAGGATTTACCCAGCGACACGGCACGTCGGAGGTCGTACAGATATGAGCACACAGTCGGAAACCCGTGAGTTCCAAGCGGAGACGCGGCAACTACTCGATCTACTCGTCCACTCGGTGTATTCGGATAAAGACAGCTTCTTGCGTGAACTTGTCTCCAACGCTTCGGACGCGCTCGACAAGTTGCGGCTGGAATCGCTGGTGGACAAGGATCTCGACGTCGATACGTCGGATCTGCACATCACCCTAGAGGTCGATACCGGTGACGAGCAGACGCCGCGACGCAGACTTACTGTGCGCGACAACGGAATCGGTATGTCCCGCGATGACGTTGTCAATCTTATTGGCACCCTGGCTCGTTCGGGAACCGGCGAATTGCGTGCCAAACTCGCTGCGGCATCCGACGCGGCGACATCGCAGGAACTTATCGGGCAGTTCGGCATCGGCTTCTATTCCACCTTCATGGTCGCCGACACGGTGACCTTGGTGACCCGCAAAGCCGGCGAACAGACCGGAACGCGCTGGGAATCGGCCGGTGACGGCACCTACACCGTCACCGACGCCGACGATGCGCCGCAGGGCACGGCGGTGACATTGGATCTCAAGCCAGCGGATCCAGACAATCACCTCTACGATTACACCGACAAAAATAAGCTGCGCGCGCTGGTCAAGCGCTACTCGGATTTCATCGGGTGGCCCATCCGGATGGATGTGGAGAAGACCACTACCGTTCCTGCCGAGAACGACGGCGACGAGCCGACCACCACCACGACAGTCGAAACGCAGACCATCAATTCGATGAAGGCGTTGTGGGCGCGCTCCCGCGACGATGTGTCCGAAGAGGAATACAAGGATTTCTACCGCCACGTCTCGCACGCCTGGGACGATCCGCTGGAGACCATCACCCTCAAAGCGGAAGGCACCTTCGAATACCAGGCGCTGCTCTTCATTCCGTCGCAGGCGCCGTTCGACCTGTTCCTGCGTGAACGCACCGGCGGGGTACAGCTGTACGTCAAGCGCGTCTTCATCATGGACGATTGCGAGGAACTGATCCCGGAATACCTGCGCTTCGTCAAAGGTGTGGTCGACGCGGCAGATCTGTCGCTGAACGTCTCCCGCGAAATCCTGCAGCAGGACCGTCAGATACGGGCCATCCGGCGTCGTCTCACCAAAAAGGTCATCTCCACGGTCACGGAGATGAGGGCCAATCGCGTGGAGGATTACCGTACCTTCTGGCAACACTTCGGACGGGTGTTCAAGGAGGGTCTGGTCAACGATTTCGATAACCGCAACGCCATTCTCAAGGCGTCCGCATTCGAATCGAGCCACGCCGACGACGAATTGATCTCTCTCGACGACTACATCGGGCGGATGCGCGACGGACAGCAGGCTATCTACTACCTGACTGGCGAATCGCGCCAGCAGGTGGAGAATTCGCCGCATATGGAGGCATTCCGAGCCAAGGGGATCGAGGTGTTATTCCTGCATGATCCCGTCGACGAGATGTGGGTCGGTGCTGGATTCGATTACGAAGGCAAATCGTTCCAGTCGATCGCGAAAGGCGAAGTTGACCTCGACGCGCTCGACGGCGACGATTCGACACCGAAGGAAGAAGAGGACGCCCGTGCGGCGCAGTTCGCCGACCTGCTGGGCTGGCTCGGCGAGACACTCGGCGAGGACATCAGCGAGGCGCGGCTCTCGCATCGGTTGACCGAATCGCCGGCATGTTTGGTGGGAGACAGCTTTTCGATGTCTCCTCAGCTGGAACGGCTCTACCGTGCATCCGGCCAGGAGGTGCCGAGGACGAAACGAGCGCTGGAACTCAATCCCGATCACGCACTTGTTATCGGCCTCAACAAGGCGTTCACCGAGTCGTCGGATCATGCCCCGCTGCGTGACACCGCACAGCTGATCTACGGGATCGCGCTCATAGCCGAGGGTGGCGAGCTCGACGATCCGGCCAAGTTTGCGAAGTTGCTGGCGGATACGCTCACCGCGTCGGTCGCCAGCATCGGTTCCTCGGATAATACGGACGGCGCCGAAGCGTAATGATCCCGGGGCGCCCGCACGTCGTGGGCGCCCCGGGCTCACGTCCCGGTATCTGATCTCCCTGTTCTCACTTCGCTGGGGCGTGGTGAATCTCGGAGTACAGAGGGTGTTCATCGGTGATATCGATGAGCCGTTGTACTCCGTCGAGTGTGCTGCCCAGCGGTTTTTCTACTCGCGCACCGGGTAACCGGGCATGCACAGCGGTCACGAATTTCTCGTGTAGCAGCGCATTTCCGGCGAGTACGGCGCCTATCCAACTGATCCGCGGTGAATTCGTGGCCGTGCCGCTGCGGTGCGCCGCGGCGGCCACCGAGATGGCCAACTCCTGCGCCGCCGCGTCGATGATCGCGACGGAGGATGCGTCGCCCGAGTCGGCACGCTCGGCCACGGTGCGTGCGAAGGCGGCAATGCGGCGCACGCGGTACGGATCGCTCTGCAGCACCATGTACACCTCAGGCAGCGGACCGAACTCGGCCACGGCGAGGGGCGACAGATCAGTCCGCGGACCTCGGCCGTCGAATGCCCGCAGCGCGGCATCGATGCCCGCTCGTCCGATCCAGTAGGCGCTGCCGGCGTCGCCGACGATATTGCCCCAGCCGTCGACTCGCGCCAGGCCGGATGGGCCGACGCCGAGCGTCACTACTCCGGTACCGACGGCGGTCGTCACGCCGAACTCCAGTGCGTTGGCCGCCAGGTACGCGGAGACGGAATCGTGGGCGAGCCGTACTGACTCGACGCCGACATCGGCGGTGAGCCCCAGTAATTCGCGGGTGCGGGCGCCTTGCGGTGTCAGGCCGGTCAATCCCGCGAGTAAGACGCTCTCCACGACAGGTTCGTGGTGGAGTAACCGCCGGGTGATGTCGGCGATCTGTTCGACGACGGGACGGTCGGTGCGTATCGGCTCGGCGTCGTGGTCGGTGACGCTGCGGCCGGTGATCGTGTTCCCGGTGACGATCCGGACCCGGGTTCCGGTCTGGCCGCCGTCGACGATCAGCAACCGCCGGGCGTCGCGTAGTGGTGTATTTGCGGGCATGGTGACCTCCTCGGCATGGAGGTTACCGTGGCGCACCACCGCTCCCGATCAGGATCTGCCCGGCCGCTTCCGGTGGACTTCTTCGCGGGGTGAGTGAGATTCCGAACATAGTTACCATTCGATGTGAGTCACGTTAATATGAGGCTCCAATTCGCGTATTCGCCAGGGAGGGCCCCACTATGACGATCACCCCGCCGACGCTGCGAGAACCGTTTGCCGACGGCGACCGTCTCCTCCTCGACCGCGCCATCGGTGAGTTGCGCGCGGGAGCCGACCAGTGGGCGTCCTTATCGCTTCGCGACCGTGCGACGTTGCTTCGCCGTACCCACGCGACGATCCACCAGCATGCCGACGATTGGGCCGCGCTTGCTGTCGCCGCTAAGGCCACACCGCCGGCCCTGGCCGGTGAGGAGTGGCTGAGCGGACCGTATGTCGTCGCTGCGAACACGGACAAGTTGGCGGCAAGCCTGGAACAGCTTGCGCGGGGAGTCTCGCCGGCCTCGGGTCTGCGCACCACGCTGGCTCCCAACGGCGGCACTGCTGTGCATGTGCTGCCCGGTGATACCAAGGAAGGTCTGTTGTTCCACGGATTTCACGGCGAAATATGGACCGCGCCGGGGATCGGCGCGCGCCAAGTCGTCGACGATGCGGGGCGCACTGCCAGGGCGACCGACGCGCCCGCGGGTGTCGGGCTGGTATTGGGTGCGGGCAACATTAGTGGGATCGGCGTCCTGGATACGCTTTATGAGCTGGTCGCGCATAATCGCACCTCGATCCTCAAGCTCAATCCGACCTTCGCCAGTCTGCGGCAGGTGTTTGAGCGTGCCTTTGCTCCGCTTGTCGAGGCCGGTCTGCTGCGGGTGGTCAACGGCGGCGCGGAGGCCGGTGCGTACCTCGCCCACCATGCGGGTATCGACCACGTTCATATCACCGGCAGCGCCAGCACCCACGATGCGATTGTGTGGGGTGTCGGTGCCGCCGCGGAGGCCAACCGCGCCGCCGGGACACCACTTCTGACGAAGGAAATTTCCAGCGAACTGGGCGGGGTCTCGCCGGTTATCGTGATTCCGGGTGAATGGTCTGATGCCGATCTGCAGTTCCAGGCGGAACATGTTGCGACGCAACGACTACATAATGCCGGTCACAACTGCATCGGTACCCAACTGATCATCATCAGCTCCGACTGGCCGCAGCGGGAGGCGTTTCTTGAACGGGTTCGTGCGGTGTTGGCCACCGCCGGCGAGCGTGCCCCCTGGTATCCGGGCAGCGACCGCAAGCTGGCGGCCGCCCGGGCGTCGTATCCGGATGCGGAGAGTCACCGCGGCCGGATCCTGATCGAGGTCGACGGGGATGCCTCGGAGGATCTGCTGACGACCGAGTACTTCGCTCCCGTGCTGGGTTATACGACGTTGCCCGGTACTGGTGCCGACTTCTTTAGCGCAGCAGTGCAGTTCGCCAACGAACGGTTGTACGGGACGCTGGGTGCGAGCATCATCGTCAAACCATCGGATCGGGCCGCAATAGGAAACCGGTTCGACGCCATCCTTGCGGATCTGCGTTACGGCAATATCGGGATCAACGTGTGGAGCGCGATTGCCTTCCTGGTGCCGGCCCTACCGTGGGGCGCGTTTCCCGGGCATACCATCGCCGACGTCGGCAGTGGTATCGGCACGGTGCACAATGCCCATCTCATCGCTGATGTGGAGCGGTCGGTCGTTACCGGGCCATTCCGGCCGTCGCCGCGGTCATTGCTCAATGGTGAGCTTGCTATCTCACCGAAGCCCGCGTGGTTCATTACCGCCCGCGGCGCTGACGAGACCGCCCGCCGGTTGACCAGATTTGAGGAAACTCGCAGCTGGGGTCGGCTTGTGTCGGTGGTCGCGTCGGCTGTCCGCGGATGAGTGTCCGTGTGCGGTTGAGTTCGTCGTCATGCCCCGTTGAACCGGGGTGTGCGCTTTTCGAAGACCGCGGTGATCGCCTCGGTGAGATCCTCGCTCGGTAGGAAGGCGGCGTTCCACGCGGCGACGAACCTCAGGTTATCTGAGACGGCAGCCGTCCTGGTGTGATCGAGTACCGATTTCACTCCCTGCACGACGAGCGGGGGATTCGCGGCGATCGCGGCCGCCGTCTCCCGCGCGGTGGCCAGTGCTTCCTCGGGGGTGGCCAGCACATCGTTGACCAGACCGATGCGTTCGGCGCGGGCGGCGTCGATATCTTTACCCGTGAGGGCGAGTTCACGTAGATGGCCGTCGCCGATGATCGCGGGGAGTCGGGCGAGGCTGCCCATGTCTGCGACCATTCCCACCCGGACCTCGCGGACGCTGAATTGGGCGTCGGCGCTGGCGTATCGGATGTCGGCGGCGGTGATGAGGTCGACGCCGCCGCCGATGCACCATCCGCTGATCGCTGCCACGACGGGCTTGCGGCAGTCCGCGACGGCGTTCACGGCGGCCTGCATACGTACGATGGTGTTGTGGAAGTCGGTGCGCGGCTTGGCCTTCGCGTTGTCGGCAAGGGCTGGGCCGAGGACGGCGGCCATGGCGGGTAAATCGAGTCCGTAGGAGAAGTTTCTGCCCGCACCGCGTAGCACAATGGCGCGTACGGTGTCGTCGGCTTCCAGTTCGGCGAAAATCTCGGGTAGTTCGCGCCAGAAGTCGGGTCCCATGGCGTTGCCTTTACCCGGGCCGATGAGGGTGACCTCGGCAACCTCATTCGTCGTCGAGACCTCGAACGCCTGCCACTGTTGCTCGCTCATGGTTGCTCAGGCTACCCGCCGATCATCATGGGTATCCCGCGTACCCGCAACGTCGGTGGCCAATAACCCCCCACGGTGCTGGGTTCTGTTCGCCGAGGGTGGACGTGGTCATTCGGTACCGAAGATACGATCCCCGGCATCGCCAAGGCCGGGCAGAATGTATCCCTGCTCATCGAGTTCACGATCGACGCCAGCGGTATACACAGGCACGTCCGGATGCGCCTCATGCAGCGTCGCCAGCCCTTGCGGACATGTCAGCAGGCAGACGAAACGAATCGATCGCGGACCGTATTCCTTGAGTCGGTCGACGGCGGCCACCGCTGAATGTCCGGTTGCCAGAAGAGGATCGACGACAACCACATCGCGTTCGCCAAGTTCGCCCGGCATTTTGAAGTAGTATTCGACGGGAATGTGCGTCTTCGGATCCCGGTAGAGCCCGATGTGTCCGATGCGGGCGCCCGGCACCACGGTGAGCATGCCGTCGGCGATGGATGTTCCCGCCCGCAAAATGGCGGCGAAGACGAGCTTCTTGCCGTCGATGATACGTCCCGTGGTGATCTCCATCGGTGTTTCCACCTTGATCTCCTGGGTGGGAATATCGGCGAGCACGTCGTAGGCCATCAGGGTGGAAATCTCGTTGAGGAGCCTACGAAAATCGTTGGTAGAGGTCTGTTTTTGACGCATCAGGGTGAGCTTATGCGCCACCAGCGGATGATCGATGAGATGCAGAGCGCCGCCCATAATGTTGGTTGTTCCTCTCACAATACGGTGCCGTTTAAAAGACGGTGCCGTCGCTGATGATGTGCAATGGCGGTAGGCCGTGGCGGCGGGCTGCGGCGAGTTCACGGCCCGCTGCCCAGGTTCCGCCCTCAAGGATGCAGGCCAGCGGGGTGGTGGCGGGATCGAGTCCCAGTCGTCGGCATACGGCGGGTGCCAGTTCATCGAGCAGGGATACCGTCAGCGCACGCCATTCGACGATGAACTCGTCATCTACCCGCCACGCGGTGTCCGCCCACCCGATGGGCTGCGGAACGAGCACCCCGGTATCGAGTAAGAGTCCGCCGTTGCGATATTCGGGTAGCGCGGTCAGGGCATCGAGCCCACACACCGACACCCCGTTGTCGGCAAAGGGTTCGAGTAGTGAATAGGTCAGCCACTGGGAGAGCTTGTGGAACGGCATCCAGCCGGCTGTCGGTGCGGGACCGTCGACGTCGGTGTGCCGCCAGCAGTCGCCGAGCGCCACCCCGTCGATAGTATTCGGTGAGGGCCAGATGGAGCCGAGATGATCAAGTAGCAGGGTGAGGATATCGTGCGCGCGCACCGTCGTTTGCCCGGTTGGCGCCGTTTCTGCCGCAGGGGAGACGAGTGGCGCGGCCAGGCCCCCGGGCCGGGCGTCGGCGCCGAAGACGTCAGGTGCGGCGTCGAGCGCATCGGCGAGCCGGTGCAGCAACGTGAGTCGGCCGTTCAGCCCGACGATCGGATTGTCTGCGCCTACCTGAAAGGCCGTTGCCAGACGTTGCAGGGTGAGTGCGCGCAATCCATCCGCGTCCACCCGATACGGATCGGCCTGGGTGGCGGAGAAGAGGCCGTCAGCGAAGGCATGCAGGCTTGCTACGGCCAACCCCTCTGAACGCGAAAGACGTTGTCCGGTAGCCGATTCGGTATAGTGCCAGTCTGGTCCCGCGCCGGCATCGAGTAACACGCTCACCACTGCGAGGTCGATTCGCATCGCGATCTGGGCCGCCGGTGACGTGTTCACGTCGCCGAGTGCGCCGACCCGGTCGATGCCGCCGGCCTCGAAATGACGCCACCGACTGTGGAATGGAACCTGCAGCGATGGATACCGGGTGGCGGTGGTGTGCGCAACGATATCGGCCGTATCCGCCAGTGCGGCATCGTCAATGCGAAACCATCGGGAGTGCCCTGACCTGGCGCGTTCGGTCAAATATCCTGCGCGACGGCGGATCTCGTCGGTCGTACGCAGTGCGGCGACCGAGGATTCGGTGGTGTTGGCCGCTGTGGCCCCTGATGTCATGACGACAGGTCCCGACCCTTCGCCTTGCGTAGTTCGGCCGAATCGGGGACTGTGCCGCTCGTGAAGTAGCCCGCCGCCATTTTCGCATCGATCTCCACTCGCGCATCCTCGGGGATTAGCTCTGCGGGAATATCCACGCGCTCGCCGACGTCGATGCCCGAACCGGTGATCGCGTCGTATTTCATGTTGCTCATCGATACGAGCCGGTCGATGCGGGTAATGCCCAACCAGTGCAGCACGTCGGGCATTAACTCCTGAAATCGCATATCCTGCACTCCTGCAACGCATTCGGTGCGGGCAAAATACTGGTCGGCGGTGTCGCCGCCGACCTGGCGTTTGCGGGCGTTGTACACCAGGAATTTGGTGACTTCGCCCAGGGCGCGGCCTTCTTTTCGGGAGTAGGCGACTACCCCCACTCCGCCGCGTTGGGCCCCGAGGATGCATTCCTCGATGGCGTGCGTGAGATAGGGCCGGCAGGTGCAGATATCCGAACCGAAGACGTCCGAGCCGTTACATTCGTCGTGTACCCGGGCGGTGAGCTCGACATCGGGATCGGCCAGTCCGCGTGGATCGCCGAAGATGTAGACGGTCTGCCCGCCGATCGGCGGCAGAAACACGTCAAGATCCGAGCGGGTCACCAATTCGGGGTACATCCCGCCGGTTTCCTCAAACAGGACGCGCCGCAGCTGTGTTTCGCTGCAACCGAATCGGCGGGCCACCCCGGGCAGATACCAGACCGGCTCGATGGCGGCCTTGGTGACCAGGGCCGCCCCGTTCGGCAACAAGACGTCGCCGTCGGGGATCAGGCGTTGTTTGGCGATCGCCTCGATGATCTCCGGTAGGACGACATGTGCCTTGGTGACCGCGATGGTTGGCCGAATATCGTATCCTCCGGCAAGCAACTCGGGAAATGATTCGGCGATCGTCGCGCCCCACGGGTCCATGCTGACGATCTTGTCTGGGTCACGCCATTGGGGGTGGGGCCCAATGATATCGGTCGGCGAGGTGTTAGTGAGATCGGCGCGGTGGTCACGGGAGAGCGCGCCGGAGGCGACGGCAAGTGCCCGATAGACGCTGTAGGAGCCGCTGTGGGTACCCACCACGTTTCGGTGTGCTCGGGTGGTTGTCGTGGCGATCACTGGGCCTCGCGCAGCGGCGGTTTCGGCGCCCCAACTGATCGACGGAGCGCCCGCTCCACCGCTGTGCGAGGTGAGCCGGATATGGCCGGGTGAGCGACGGCTAGGGCCCGATCCGGTACGGGCGTCAGACTCGATCGACACGGCGACTCCTTACTAGTGATTACGACCCGCCAGGCCTCGTGTGGCACAGCGGTATCGAATCACCGTTCGTCGGGAAAGCGCCAGCATAACCACTTTTGCGGGAGTGCGCCCTGCGAGCGAGCGGCGTCGAGACGTTAGAAGGATTCCGCACAGCACACGTCATTCGGCGCGCGGCCGCCACAGACGACACCGCCCCGGAACCAAAAGTTCCGGGGCGGCATCGTCATGAGGGAGTTAATCAGTCGAGGTCGAAGCGATCGAGTTCGGTGACTTTGGTCCACGCGGCGATGAAGTCCGCGACGAACTTCTCGCCCGCACCGTCTTCGGCGTACACCTCGGCGAGCGCGCGCAGTTCGGAATTCGCGCCGAAGACCAGATCGACGCGGGTGCCGGTCCATTTCTGCTCGCCGGTCGCCCGGTCGGTGGCGACGTATGTGCCGTCATCGGCCGGTGCGGGTGCCCACGCGACCTCGGGGTCGGTGATGTTGACGAAAAAGTCGTTCGTCAACGTTCCGGGCTTATCGGTCAGCACTCCCAGCGAGGAACCCTGGTAGTTGGCGCCGAGTACTCGTAGCCCACCGACGAGCACGGTCAGTTCGGGTGGCGACAGCCGCAACAGATTGGCCTTATCCACTAGATTGAACTCCGCCGGCAGCGTGTTGCCCTTGCCCTCGTAGTTGCGGAACCCGTCGTAGCGCGGCTCAAGATAGGAGAACGAGTCGACGTCGGTCTCCTCCTGGGTGGCATCGGTACGCCCCGGCGTGAAGGGCACGCTCACGTCGTATCCGGCGTCTTTGGCAGCCTTTTCGATCGCCGCCGCACCGCCGAGCACCACCAGATCCGCGAAGGACACCGCAGCAGAAGAATCAGAGTTGAACGACTCCTGGATCTGCTCGAGCTTCGCGATGACGATCGCCAGCTCGTCGGGTTCGCTTGACTCCCAGCCGAGCTGCGGCTGCAACCGGATCCGGCCGCCGTTCGCACCACCCCGGAAATCGCTGCCGCGGAAGGTGGCGGCGGCTTTCCATGTGGTCGATACCAATTGCGCGACACTCAAACCCGAGTCGAGCAGCTGCGCCTTGAGATTATCGATGTCGGCATCGGAGAGCAGCGGCCCCTCGTGGGCGGGAACGTTATCCTGCCAGAGGTAAGTTTCGGCCGGAACCAACGGACCGACATATCGGATTGCCGGGCCCAGATCGCGGTGGAGCAACTTGAACCATGCCTTGGCGAATTCCTCGGCCAACTCCTCCGGATGATCGAGCCAGCGCCGGGTGATCGCGCCGAAGCCCGGATCAAACCGCAACGTGAGGTCGGTGGTGAGCATCGACGGATGGGTTTTACCTGGGCCTTGAGCCAGCGGAACCGAATTGGCCCAGCCATTGTCCTTCGGCTTCCACTGATTAGCACCGGCGGGGCTCTTGGTCAGTTCCCATTCGTTGCCGTAGAGGATCTCCAGGAAGCTGTTGTCCCACTTGGTGGGTGTATGCGTCCAGGTGACCTCCAGACCGCTGGTGATCGTGTCGTTACCGACACCGGTGCCTTGCGGATTATTCCAGCCAAGGCCCTGCTGTTCGAGCGGTGCGGCCTCGGGTTCGGGCCCGATTTGCTCGGCATCACCGTTGCCGTGGGCTTTACCGAAGGTATGTCCGCCGACGATGAGTGCAGCGGTCTCCACATCGTTCATGGCCATCCGGCCGAAGGTGTCGCGGATATCTTGTGCCGCTGCAAGGTAATCCGGTTTGCCCTCGGGGCCTTCCGGATTGACGTAAATGAGCCCCATTGTGGTGGCGCCTAGCGGCTTTTCGAGCTGCCGGTTGCCGGAGTAACGCCGGTTAGTGCCCAGCCACGCCGATTCGGCGCCCCAGTACACTTCCTCCGGCTCCCACTCATCGGGTCGTCCAAAAGCGAAACCCTTTGTGGTGAAACCCATATCCTCGAGCGCGACATTACCGGCGAGCACCAGCAGATCGGCCCATGAGAGTGCCTTACCGTGCTTCTTCTTCACCGGCCACAGCAGGCGTCGGGCCTTATCGAGGCTGACGTTATCGGGCCAGCTGTTGAGCGGGGCGAACCGCTGCATACCGGTGCCCGCGCCGCCGCGTCCGTCCTCGACGCGGTAGGTGCCGGCGGCATGCCAGGAGAGGCGGATGAAGAGCGGACCATAGTGCCCGAAGTCGGCTGGCCACCAGGACTTTGAATCGGTCAGCACCGCCTTCACATCGGCGACAACCGCGTCGACGTCGAGTCCGGCCAGTGCCGCTTTGTAATCGAAGTCGGGATCATGTGGTCGGATCACGTCGGGGTTGTGCGCCAGCACGCGCAGATTCAGTTTCTGCGGCCACCACTGCTGGTTGCCGCCGCCTTCGACCGGTGGCCGAATATGTTGTACGGGGCAGCCGGATGCGGCAGGCTCTGCGGGCGCCTCGCTGAGCGGTGGAGCATCGGGGGTTGTGTTCTCGTCCGACACGACAATTCCTTTCGGTATTCGGTGATTGGGCTGTGATCACTGTCGTGACCGATCTAGCTGGGGATTGCGCACGATGGGCACAGTCCCCAGTAGAAGACTTCGGCTTCATCGAGGATGAAACCGTGGTGGTCGGAGGCGGTCAGGCATGGTGCCTCGCCCACGGCGCAATCGACGTCGGCGATCGCTCCGCACGACCGACACACCATGTGATGGTGGTTATCGTCGACGCGTGCCTCGTATCGCGCGAGATGACCGGAGGGCTGGATGCGCCGGATCAGTCCGGCGAGGGTGAGGGCGCTGAGCACGTCGTAGACGGCCTGGCGCGAGATATCGGGCAGTAACGAGCGGGCGGCGATGTAGATGGCGTCTGTATCGGCGTGCGGCGACATGTGCACGGCGTGCAGTACCGCTACCCGGTGTCGGGTGACGCGGAGATCGGCGGTCCGCAGTGCGGCCGTGTAGTCCGGGGCTGTGGACACGACGTCAGTATGCACGCCAGTCTGGAATCATTCAGGATTTCGCTCAAACTGAGATAGTCATTCCTATCGTCCCGGTCGTTGTGCATTGATGTCGAGCATGGATGAGCGTGCCCGCGGCGTGCTACGGCAAGTCGAGTAACTGTTCACAGAACCCGCCGAAACGCCGCGCGGGCTCGACCAGATGGATCTCGAGGATCCAGTGACACATGCGACCGGAGTTGTCCACCCGACGCATCGGAAGGTCCGAACCAGGGGCCACGTAGCTGTCGATCTCGTGCCCGCGGATCTTCTCGTGCGGGAATTCGCCAACGAGATGCCCGGCGATCTCTCCGCCGAAGCGCCAACCGGCATCTTCGCTGAGCGTGACCACATGATGGAAGAGTTCGGCCCCGGTGATCTCCGGATGGGTTGTGAAATAGTGGCGGGCCGACTCCCATACCGTCGGCAGGTCGTCGCGTAGTCGATGTTTGAGTGGGTCGTCACCGAGCACGAAGGTGCGGCCGAGATCGGCTTCCCATGCCTCGAAGATAGGGCCGAAATCGATGAATGCGATGTCATCGTCGGTGATGATGCGATCCGGCGGATTGGCCCGATAGATCTCGATGGTGTTCGTTCCGGACCGCACAATCCGCTTATGCCAGTGACGTGTGACGCCGAACATGTCGGCGGCCAGATCGCGTATCTCATCGGAAAGGGCGCGTTCGGAAATGCCTGCGCGGATCATGCCACGCCGGCTGACCTCGTCGAAGAGTTCGGTTGCCTTGTCTTGGGCGTCGAGCAGCCGTGCCACGCGCTCATCCTCGTCGGTGTGGTCCGGGGGTTGCGGTTGTTGGGTCATGAGCGGAACTCCCTGTGGTCGCTGCTGGTGGGCTGATACGTCGATGCTGGCATGTCGTCGATGCTGGCATGTCGAGGACGGAATGGGGGATCGTCGTCGCTGGTTGTCGGGGACATGACCAGTTCAGATTTCGATCCACGCACCCTGATCGCCGACACCTCGCTGGGTATCCTGGCCACGATCAGATCCAGTGGCATCCCACAACTCTCACCGGTGACCTCGGTATATGACCGCGACAGCGACACGATCTATGTGTCCATGACCGAGGGAAGGGCTAAGACGGCCAATCTGCGTCGCGATCCGCGTGCGGCCATCGAGTACACCGGACCGGACGGCTACACATGGGCGACCGCGGAGGGCTCCGTCACGTTGACAGGCCCGAGTAACGACCCGTACGGGCCGCAAGTCGATGCGCTTGTCGAGTATTACCGCCGTGGGGCCGGTGAGCACCCCGACTGGGCGGAATACCGTGCGGTGATGGTTGCCGATAAGAGGGTGCTCATGGCGCTCAAAGTCAGCCGCGTGTACGGCGCGCGGCTCAGGTGAGCGCCGCGACTCACATAACGTAGAGGCGTTAGGTGCGGTCGTCGTGGCGGCCTCGTCGCTCTCGGCGTACCCGCACACGATGGAGATGCGGACGCGCCGACACGGGGTGGCGTACTCGCGCGTAGCGAAATGATTCGTAAGAATCATCCGAGTCCGTCGTCGGAGCCTGCGCGCCGACGACTCCGGGGCGTCTGAGTGCGTTTGTACCGCACGGTGACCCCCACACATTCGCGTGGGTGTTTCGCGGTAGCCGCGGCCCCGGGCGACACGGCATGCTTCTAGGGAGCGTGCCCTTACGAGAAGGGAGTCGGTGATGTTCACTCGCATTGCCATCGTGAACCGGGGCGAAGCCGCTATGCGCCTTATCCACGCCGTCCGTGCACTCTCGGCCGAGACGGGCCATCGGATCGAGGTTGTGGCGCTGCACACCGACGTCGACCGGAACGCGACCTTTGTCCGTGAAGCCGACATCGCCTATGACCTGGGCCCAGCGGCTGCGCGTCCCTACTTGAATCTGGAGATCCTCGAACACGCGATCCTCGAAACCGGAGCGGACGCCGCCTGGGTCGGCTGGGGCTTCGTCGCGGAAGACCCGGCATTCGCTGAACTCTGCGATCGGATCGGCGTCACTTTCGTCGGTCCTTCGGCCGAGGCTATGCGAAAACTCGGTGACAAGATCGGCGCCAAACTCATTGCCGAAGAGGTCGGAGTGCCGGTCGCGCCGTGGAGTCGCGGCGCTGTCAACAGCGTTGAGGAAGCGGAGGCTGCCGCCGCGCAGATCGGCTACCCGCTGATGCTCAAGGCGACCGCCGGCGGCGGTGGACGCGGTATCCGGGTGATCACCAACGACGCCGACCTGCGCGACGCCTACGAGCGCACCCGTGACGAGGCCGCTCGTGCCTTCGGTAGCGGTGTGGTGTTCCTGGAGCGGTTGGTCACCGGAGCCCGCCACGTCGAGGTGCAGGTCATCGCGGACGGTCAGGGCACCGCGTGGGCGCTGGGCGTGCGCGACTGTTCGGTGCAGCGACGCAACCAGAAGGTGATCGAAGAATCCGCATCGCCGGTGTTGCCGGCCGATCAGGTCGCCAATCTGAAAGCCTCCGCGGAGCGGCTGGCGGTCGCTGTCGGATACCGGGGCGCGGCCACCGTTGAATTCCTCTACCACCCGGGTGAGAACCTGCTGGCGTTCCTTGAGGTCAATACGCGGTTGCAGGTTGAGCATCCCATCACCGAACTCACCAATGGATACGATCTGGTCCGCGCGCAATTACTCGTCGCATCGGGGGGAAAGCTCGACGGTGAGCCGCCGGTCGAACGCGGACACGCCATCGAGGCCCGACTCAACGCCGAAGACCCCGATCGTGATTTCGCCCCGTCGCCGGGGCGGATTGCGCGCCTAGAACTGCCCGCAGGACCAGGTATCCGGGTTGATACCGGAGTCAGCGAAGGGGATACGATCCCCGCCGACTTCGACTCCATGATTGCCAAGATCATCGCCTACGGACGTGACCGCGACGAAGCGCTCGGCCGACTCCGGCGTGCCATGGCACAGACCCGGGTGATCATTGAGGGCGGCGCCACGAATAAGAGTTTCGTGCTCGATCTGCTCAATCAGCCGGAAGTGATCGACGGCAGCGCCGACACCGGCTGGATCGATCGAGTCCGCGCCGAGGGACGCCTCGTCGCGCATAGGCACTCTGCGGTTGCGCTTGCTGCTGCGGCCATCGACGCCTACGAGGAAGAAGAGTCGGTTGAACGTCGTCGGCTGCTGTCGACGGCATCGGGGGGTCGGCCCCAGGTCCAACATCAGAGTGGACGCCCGTTGGATCTGAAGCTGCGTGGCGTTGGCTACCGCGTCCGGGTGGCGCGGATCGGTGCGCAACGGTTCCGGGTGGTCATCGAGGCCGGGACTGCGGTCGGCACCGCCGACGTCGAGCTTGAACGTTTCGACGCGCACGCCGCGCAGATAGTCCTCAACGGTGTCCGGTATCGGCTGGTCACCGACACTCATGGGCCTATTCATCTTGTTGACGTCGATGGTGTGACACATCGGGTCAGCCGGGATGAGGGCGGTGTGGTGCGTTCGCCGGCGCCGGCGCTGGTCGTCGCGACTCCGCTTGAGGTGGGTGCGGAGGTCGAGGCCGGTGCGCCGGTGCTGGTGCTCGAAAGCATGAAGATGGAAACGGTGTTGCGTGCACCGGTACGGGGCCGGCTCAAGGAGTGCCTGGTGTCGGTGGGTACGCAGGTGGAGACGGGTGCTCCGCTGCTGCGTCTGGAGGAGATCGCCGACGACGAGGAGGAAGAGGCCACCGAGCCCGCCGCCTCGGTGGAATTGGAGCTGCCAGAAGAGCCTGCGGACGTTCCCGAGTTGGAGCGGGCCGCGCGTGCGCTCGAGGATTTGCGGAGTCTGCTGCTCGGCTACGACGTCGACTCAAGCGGTTCAGCCCGTTTGCTCGATCTCTATCTGACCGTGCGCCGCGCGGCCATCGAGGACGGCCGCCGGCCACTGTCCGACGAACTCGAGCTGATTACGGTGTTCGCCGACCTCGCCGAGTTGAGCCAGAACCGGCCATCGGGGGAGGACTCCGGTGATGAACACACACGCAGTGCGCGGGAGAACTTCCACACCTACCTGCAGAGCCTTGATGTGGACCGCGACGGATTGCCGACGACCTTCCACGATCAGCTTCGACGCGCGCTCACGCATTACGGCGTTACCGAGCTTGACCGCACCGCCGAGCTTGAGGCGGCGGTTTTCCGTATCTTCCTCGCGTTGAATAACCCGTCGGACGGGGTGGCGGCGATCTCCGCGCTGCTGCGCCAATGGCTGCGGGAACCGACTCCGCGTGACGAATTGCAGAGTGCGGTCAGTACCGCATTGGACAGGCTGGTAGCGGCCGCGCAGGTACGTTTCCCCGCCGTCGCGGATCTGGCACGCGGCGTCGTCTACTCCTGGTACGGTCTGCCGCTGCTGCGCCGCAACCGGGCCCGCGTGTACAGCACCGTGCGTTCTCATCTGAAGTATCTCGACGCCAACCCGACTGCCGCCGACCGTGGTGAACGCATCCTGGAGATGGTGACCAGCACCGAACCGCTGGTTCGGCTGCTTGGTCAGCGGGTGGTGCGCGGCGCGTCGGATAACTCGGTGATGCTGGAAGTGCTCACGCGTCGCTACTACGGCAATAAGGGCCTCAGTGACGTGCGTACCCAACAGGTCGGTGACACCACCTTTGTGGTGGCCGAGCGCGACGGTGCGAGCCTGGTGACGGCGGCGGTGCATTTCGACGACCTCGGAGCTGCTCTTACCGGACTGACGGAGTTGGCACGGCACACCGCCTCCGTCGACGCAGACCTGTATCTGAGCTGGGAGGAACAACCCGACGATTTCGACGCGATGGCCGCGGTGTTGAGCAAGGCGATCGCGGCAAGCCCGTTGCGTGGGCGGGTACACCGTGTCACTATCACCGTCGCCGGCAGCGACGGCGCGCTGATGCATCACCACTTCACCTTCCGTCCGTCGGCGACAGGCATGACCGAGGAGCGGCTGATCCGCGGTCTGCATCCGCACATCGCGCAGCGCATGCAAATGGAACGGCTGCGCAAATTCGACCTGACGCGTCTGCCCTCGTCCGACGATGAAGAGGTGTACCTGTTCAAGTGCGTCGCGAAAGACAACGTGAAGGACGAGCGACTGATCGCCTTCGCCCAGGTACGCGACCTGAGCGCGCTGCGCGAACACGACGGTCGGTTGTTGACGATCCCGACGGCGGAAACAACTCTCGCATCCTGCGTCGATTCGATTCGGCGGGCTCAGCGCGGTTCGGCCCGCCCGGCGAACACCAACCGGATAGTCATGTATATCTGGCCGCCGATCGATGATCAGGATGGTGATCTTGACACGATCGCCGGATTCATCCGGGCGACGACGACCGGTCTCGGACTGGAAGAGGTACTGCTGATCGCCCGGCAGCGCGATTCGACAACCGGCAAACTGACGAAGGTGGCGGTGCGCTTCTCGCCCAACGCCACCGGTGGTTTCGCTGTCAGTATCGGGGAACCGTCCAACGAGGCGGTCGAGCCGATCGACGAATATCGGCAGAAGGTTCTGCGGGCAGCGCAACGAAACACGGTCTACCCGTACGAGTTGGCGACGCTGCTGGGTGAGTTCACTGAATATGATCTCGACGATGATTACCGGCTGGCGCCGGTGAGTCGCCCCAAGGGACGCAACACGGCGGGCATCGTCGTCGGTGTGGTCACCACGCCGACAATCAAGTATCCGCAGGGCCTGACGCGCGTCGTACTTCTTGGCGATCCGACGAAATCGCTTGGTGCGTTGTCGGAACCGGAATGCACGCGGGTAATTGCCGCACTCGATCTCGCCGATCGGATGGGTGTCCCGCTCGAGTGGTACGCACTTTCCTCTGGGGCGCGTATCTCGATGGAATCGGGTACCGAGAATATGGACTGGGTTGCCCGCGCATTGAAGCGGGTGGTGGAGTTCACGCAGGCAGGCGGCGAGATCAATATCGTCGTGGCCGGAATTAACGTTGGTGCCCAGCCATATTGGAATGCCGAAGCGACGATGCTCATGCATACCAAGGGCATTCTGGTGATGACCCCGGATTCCGCGATGGTGCTCACCGGTAAGCAGTCGTTGGACTTCTCCGGTGGTGTATCGGCGGAAGATAACTTCGGTATCGGCGGTTATGACCGCGTCATGGGTCCCAACGGGCAAGCGCAGTATTGGGCACCGAATCTCGGTGCGGCCCGCGATGTGCTGATGGCCCACTACGATCACACCTACATCGCATCGGGGGAGCAGACTCCACGCCGATCGGTGACCGTCGACCCGGTCGATCGCGATGTGTCGGATTTCCCGCATGTCATGGAGGGCAGCGAATTCACCACCGTCGGGCAGATCTTCTCTCCGGCAACTAATCCGGATCGTAAGAAGCCTTTCGATATCCGGACTGTTATTCGTGCTGTTGCCGATCAGGATCACGTTATTCTGGAACGGTGGGCCGCGATGGCCGATGCCGAGACCTCGGTGGTGTGTGACGTCCATCTGGGTGGTATTCCGGTGTGCCTGATCGGGATTGAATCGCGCGAGGTGGCCCGTCGCGGTTACAAGCCGACGGATGGTCCCGATACATACACTGCGGGAACGCTTTTCCCGAACTCATCGAAGAAGACGGCCCGTGCCATCAATGCGGCCAGCGGCAATCGTCCGGTGGTGGTGTTGGCGAATCTGTCCGGGTTTGATGGTTCGCCGGAATCGATGCGCAAACTGCAGTTGGAGTATGGTGCCGAGATTGGCCGGGCCATCGTTAATTTCCGCGGCCCGATCGTGTTCTGTGTCATCTCGCGCTATCACGGCGGTGCGTTCGTGGTGTTCTCCAAGGCGCTCAACGCGAATATGACGGTGCTCGCCATCGATGGATCCTTCGCCTCGGTGCTCGGTGGAGCTCCCGCCGCGGCGGTGGTGTTCGCGGGCGAGGTCGGAAAGCGAACATCCGCTGATCCTCGGGTCCGGGAAGTGGAATCGCAGTTGGCTACCGCGTCTGGTACCGATCGTTCGGCGCTGAGCGCCGAACTCAATGAAGTGCGCCAGTCGGTGCGGGCGGAGAAGATCAGTGAGATCGCCGCAGAATTTGATGCCGTGCACAATATCCATCGCGCGGTGCAGGTGGGATCGGTTGACGCGGTGATTCAAGCTGCAGAACTGCGGCCGCGGATCATCCAAGCGATCGAGACGAACGAGCTGTGGAGCAGGCCGGAAGTGAGTGCCGCCATCTCATGACCGAATACCCGTGTCGGGCACGGTGACCCGTGCCCGACACGGTCGCTCGGTGTGGGGTGAGCCATCGTGATCAGGAAAAGATATCGGCGAGCGGTGCGACCGATTTGAGGCCGGTGCCGGTGAGTACCACGACTGTCGTCTGGTCGGGGGTGATTGTTCCGGCCGTGATGAAGCGATCGAGCGCTGCGGCCGCGACGGCACTGGTTGGTTCTGTGTAGAGCCCACGGGAGGCGAGCTTTCGTGTGGCGGTGCGGATCTCGTTATTGGAGATGCGAACGGCGGCCCCCTCGGAACGCTTGATCGCCGCTACCGCTTCAGGTAGCCGGACGGGTCGGCTGATGGCGGCGCCTTCGGCGATCGTGGGTAGGCGCTGAGTGGGTGCGGGTACGCCGTTCACGGCATCGGCGATAGTTGCCCAATGTTCGGGCTGGCCGACAAGTAGACGTGGCCGCGTGCTGATGAGGCCCGCGGCGGCGAGTTCGCCGAAGGCGATATCGCAGCCGAGCACAATGCTTCCGGCACCGGCCACCACGACGACGTTGTCGGGCGCGGTGAAAGCCAGGCTCTCCCAGATCTCATATCCGATAGTCTTGATACCCTGCAGAAACATCGGATGCCAGTTGTGACTCGCGTAGGGAATCTGATCGGCGAGAGCGATTGCGGCGTCGCCGACCTCGTCACGGGTCCCTGGAACTAATCGGATGGTGGCACCGTACGCGCGGGCCTGAAGGATTTTGGCGGTAGACGTCGCCTCGGGGGCGATGATCGTGGCATCGATGCCGGCGGTGGCCGCATAGCAGGCGACCGCCGACCCGCCGTTACCCGACGAATCTTCGAGAACCGCGGTGGCGCCCAAAGAGCGAAGATGCGAGATCAGTACCGAGACGCCGCGATCTTTGAAACTTCCGGTGGGATTGAACCATTCGAGTTTGAAATGGATATGTTGGCCATCCCAGTCAAGGACTGGCATAGGGGTGTACCCCTCGCCAAGACTGACTCGGAACCGGGGATCGACCGGTAGCGCGGCCTGATAACGCCAGAGGGAACGCTGTGTTCCATCGATCTGATCGGGGTGCGCGGCCGGTATCGGGCTGAGCATCAGTGGGGAACCGTCGTCACCACGCCATCGGGGATCGGTCAGCGCATAGATGTGCCCGGATCTGTCGTACTGATAGACGGTGGACGCCATGGGTATTGTTCTCCTCTCGGCGGGTAGTAGCCGACCTCGGTGCTGCCGATTGGCCGACCAACTGGCCTTATCGGACACCTGATACGGCCGTACCGCAAATGTAACGCTCGGCAATCTCGCTGAAACTCTGTCTGGGTAGCGTCCCGATCGGCGCAAATCGTTGTGCACCGATATTTATTTCTCTCAAACGTCACTGTAGCCAGACCTGCACGAGGAGTACGGCTTTGCTTCTAACGCGTCTGCTGCGCACACACATCATCCGGACGGTTCTAGCTGTGGGAGTGGGCGGCGCGCTGGTTGTATCAGCTGCCGGTTGCTCCTCTGCTTCGGGTGGGGATTCTGCGTCGGCAAGCAACGGACTGACCAGCCTGACGTTGCAGACCTCCTGGATTCCATTGGTCCAGTTCGGTGGAAGCTATGTGGCGGCGCATGAGGGCTACTACAAGGGCAGTGGTGTCGATGTCGACATTCTGCCCGGCGGCCCCAACGTGGATGCGTCGGCGGCGGTGGCATCGGGTAAAGCCGATATTGCGATGGCGAACGCCGACACGATCGCCAGGGCGAATCAGCACGGTGCAGACCTGGTGATTATCG
>JASGFW010000003.1:0-65434 GCA_047605305.1 Gordonia sp. (in: high G+C Gram-positive bacteria) | reverse complement strand
AAGCCGTCTTGAAGTTAAACTTAGCGGCGGAGGTGATTCCGGATAACGATCCTGTCGAAGCGAGCGTGGACGCGACCAACCCGGCACTGAAATCACCGGCTGTGTCTGTCGATATCTTGGCATATCGATCCTTGTTGATCGAATCACTCAGATACTGGACCGCGGAGATGGTCTTCGGATCGGTGAACTTAAGATCCCACTGGTCAGAGTAGGCGCCTCCGTAGGTCCAGATCGGTCCATTGAACGTCCAGCTTATGTAGCTTGCGGCATTTGCCCACCCGTGCGCATATTTACCGGAACCCACTACCTTCTGAATGCGCGGACCCCACTGATCGAATTCTTCCCAGCTCTGCGGGCCTCGTGCCGGCAGACCGGCCGCAGACCACACATCTGCGTTGTAATAGAACAGCGGTGTCGAGCGGGCGTACGGCAACGCCCACGTCTTATCATTCCATTTATAGTCAGCGACCAGGGAATCTACATACGTCGAGGGATCAACCCCGGCTGCTGAATACAGCTCATCCAACGGAGCGAGCGCACCGATGAGCGCAAAGTTGAACCACCATACATCACTGAGGATGATGATATCTGGCAGCTCGCCTCCCGAAAGCGCGGCATTAAACTTCTGCGCGGCCTCTTCGTAATCCTTACCTGCGTCGACGAGCTGCACCTTGATTCCGGGATTAGCGTCCTCAAACCTCTTGATGAGTTCCTTTTCCACCGCAGTCGACTGGCCAGGATGACTCGACCAGAAAGTCAAATTCTTGCCGTCGCCGCCACTATCGGAGCTACTCCCTCCCGAACCAGCACATGCGCTGACTGCCGCACCCGCGGCAAGCGCCATACCGGCCGCCAGAAATCCACGGCGGGATAATTCAGTCATAATAATGATACTCCTTCTCGTAATTGAGCGGGGTTGAAGTGGAGAGGAAGGAAGCGATCGGCAATACCAGAGAGGCGAATGGGATTAGTTTCATCCCTTGACTGCACCGGAGATAAGACCTTTGATCATATGTCGCTGAAAGACCACAAAAATAACGAGTATCGGCAGCATGGACAGTACAGTGGCAGCCATCAGTGGACCCCAGTTAGTAATGCCATCGTTATTTTGCAGTTGTGTCAAACCTACCGGAAGAGTGGCAACACTATGATTATCGGTCATCAGGAACGGCCACAAGTATTCATTCCATTCATTGACCAAGGTGATCAACGCGAATGCGATCATAGTAGGAATGGATATCGGTAATACTACACGTGTTAACAGCCGCCAGTGACCAGCACCGTCCATCCGCGCCGCTTCGATAATCTCTGCCGGGATCGATAGAAAGTGATTACGCATCAGGAATGTCCCGAATGCAACTCCAGCCAACGGCACAACTATGCCGACAAAGGTGCTTCTAAACCCGAGTTGCGCCACCAGTGCGTAATTAGCGATTACCGTTATCTGATTCGGCACCATCAACGCCGCGATGATTACGAGAAATACTATCTTCTTACCAGGAAATCGAAGGAACACCAAACCGTACGCACTAAACACTCCGAGCACAAACTTTGCCGTAACCAGTACCGATGTCACAATCACCGAGTTTCTGAGAAATAACCAGAACGGCACAGATGTGGTTGCTTCTGAATAATTTTCGGGATGCCACACATGTGGCCACCAGACCGCGGGTTGGGTGTAGATCTCAGATCGATCCTTGAATGAAGTCAGCACTATCCATACAAGAGGTACCGCGACAACCAGCAAAGCGATAACCATGGCGAGATATCCCAGAATCGTCGCCAGCGATCTACCGCTCGCCGAACGCCCAGCCACTTTAACGCCGACCCCATAGTCCGACAACGACTGATTTCGAATTTTTAATCTTCCGGCCGTAGTCATTTTCCACTCCGGTCCATCATCCGCACCTGAATAACCGTGGCCACCAGCAAGACCAGGAACATTACGGTGGCTATAGCGGAGCCGTATCCTGCTCTAAAGTTCCGGAAACTTTCTTCGTACACCTGATACACAATCGTGGTCGTTCCGTCTCCGAGTGGACCGCCACGAGTCATCACATTGATAATATCGATCACCTGGATTGAGTTCAGCAGTACTGTTATAGAAAGAAAGTAGGTAGTCGGCCGCAGCTGTGGCATCAGGACCTTACGGAAGTGAGCCCACCTACTCGCACCGTCTATCGCCGCCGCCTCATCGAGATCAATTCGCCTACCCTGTAAAGCCGCCAGGTAGATCACGAAGGCATACCCCAAATTCTTCCACACATAGGTGATAGTGACCATGAGCAGCGCCCATCCTGGCTGCTGATAAAAATCCGGTGCAGAGCCCAGTCCGGACCGATGCATTAGATCGTTGATCATCCCAAAGTTGGGATCGAAGATGAATTGGAATGCGATACCAACTGCCGCACCAGAGAGGATGAACGGTGCAAATACCACTGATCGCACCAGATTTCGTCCTTTGAGCTGACGATCCAGCAACAATGCCAAGGCCAAACCCAGCACCATACTGCCGACAACGGCGACTACGGTGAAGATGCCCGTATTGGCGATGACGGTCCAGGTATCGGCGCGTCCGAACCACTCTCGGTAGTTGGCGATTCCAATAAACCTGGCGCCGGAGGAGGAGATGTTCCAGTCATAGAACGACATCCGGAAATTCTCGAACAGTGGACGGTAGGTAAACAGGGCCAATAGCAACAGATTAGGACCGACGAACGCAAGAAATAGTGCATAGCTGCGCCATGGGCGCGAATGAGGCGACTCGGGAAGCAACCGCTCGGTAGCTGAGGACACTCGCAGGAGTGTTCACCAACCACTTGACCAGATGTCGACAACTCAGTAGCCAAACGGTTTCAGACTGCCTGCCATTCAGATACGGGAACCCGGCATCGAAGCCAACGTTAGGTTAACGAAGCGGATCAGCAGCTCACCGTCCCTACCGGATCGGAGAAACATGGCACTGGTCGAAGTCGGCCTTGCGAATCAACGTGTGGCAGCCCTTCACCTGATCGACCACCTGCGAGACACGTACATCGCATGCGGCACTGAGGTAGGCGTATCCGAGATGCCGGGGCACGCCGTACCGCGCCAACATCAGATCGAGTGCGGCATCCACGCTGTCACGAACCGCCTCATCGAGGTCGGGATCGAGTCCGATGCTCACCAGATGCTCTGCGGTCTCGCCAAACGGACGGCCGCCGGCGAGTTGAGCCCCGCCGGCGATGACCTCCACCCGTAGGGTCGCACGCAGCGGCGCCTCGAAGGCGGTGAGCGCGACCTCGCCGTCGCCCTGTGAGTAGTGCGGATCCCCGATGTAGAACAACGCCTCCGGCACCTGGACCGGCAGATACACCGTGGCACCTATACCGAATACTCGTATGTCCAGGTTGCCGCCATACCGACCGGGAGGCACCGAATATGGGCGGACGTGGCCAGCCGCAGCGACGCCCATGATGCCCAGGAAGGGATTAAGAGGAAACCGGATCGAGCGTTGATGCCGGTCGGTGAACGACGAATCATCCTGGCGCAGTGGCAGAACACCGATGTCGTCGAATGCCGTACAGAAGACGCTGGTCGACGCATGCCCGTCCGCCGGGAATTCCTCGGGCAACGCACCTTTACCGTGACGCGATGACACAATGCCGTAGTCGGCCCGTCGACTGAGCTCGATGATATCGAGTGCTAACAGATCCCCGGGCTCAGCGCCACGAACTGCGACCGGGCCGGTCACCACATGCGGCCCTTGAGCAGAGGTGTGGATAATCCCGGATGCCGCTATGTCAATGGCATCGGGAAGGATGCGTCCAGCGGGAACACCGAACCGTGCGAAGAACTCTCGCGGGTCACGCCCCTGATCGGGCAGTATGCCCTCATGACTGACGGTGTCTATGGTGATGATCTGCCCCGACGCCATCTCATGGACCGGGGTATCCGTCTCACACGGCAATTCACCCCAGCTGACCGTCGACGGAGTCGAGGCGAGGTAATGGTGCGCACCCATGGCCAAACTCATGAAATTTTCTTCCCGCTGGCTGACCGCTGCGCCGATCGACCGGTGATGTCAGCAACCCTGCCGGCGGTCGCCACCAGGTCAAGATCACCGCCGCGCCACCCGATGAGACTGAGTCCGACGGGCATCCCGCCGGACTGCCAGCATGGTGCGCTGATCGCCGGCCGGCCCGACAGACTGGCCAGGCAGGTGAGCCGCAACGTCGAATACCTCACGGCATCGATCTCCAGCTCATCGTTGCGCGGTGCCGGTCCAGGTGTGGCGGGCAGTAATAAATTCCGGCCTGATGGCAACAGATCGTCGAGTCGTCGGCGCGCATCTGCCACGACACCGCGCGCTGAGCCAACCTCGGCTTCCGATACTTGCGCTGCGACCCGGAAACGATCCGCGACGGCGCCGCTGACTCCCTGGGGATGAGCGACAAGGAAATCGGTGTGAGTGCGCCAAGCCTCATATGCCTGCACGATGCGAAATGCGGCGAACCATTCTTCCAGGTGTCTGCTGATCAAGGTGGTATACGAGATCTCCGCATACTCGCTGAGAACATGGACGGTTTCCCATACCTGTTGTACGACTGCTCGTTCAGCGTAGGAGATCAGTCCCGGATCGATCAGAATATCTATGTCCGAATTTCGATGGTGGGTATCCGGCCGGCATTCCGATGCGCCCACGCACACCTCCACGACCGACCGCAACGTCTCAAGGTCGGCGGTGAGCCAGCCGACAGCATCGAATGATGGTGCCAGATGGAGCATTCCGTCGGTAGGGACCGAACCATGGGTACTCCGCATCCCCCAAATCCCCTGATATGACGCGGGCACCCGAACTGATCCGGCGGTATCGGTACCCAGACCTATCTGCACCTCGCCTCCGCTGACCGCTACTGCAGGTCCGCTGGAGGAGCCACCGGGAATCCGTCCTGGCGCGGCCGGGTTATCTGGACATCCGTAGTGCGGGTTCACCCCGGCGAGGCTGTACGCCAGTTCATCGGTATGTGCGATCCCGGCAATATCTGCGCCGGCGTCCATGAGGCGTTGCACCGCGGGTGCAGTAGAGGTGCATTCGTTGGTAATCGCAAGGTATGTCGGTGTACCGCCGCCGATTCGGTGTCCGATGATCGCGAACAGATCCTTCACCGCGACCCTCTTTCCGTCCAACGGCCCAGACCGAGTCGCCCGGCACAACGGATCTCCGGCCAATCGCCAGACATGCGGGTCTCGCGGGTTGGTGGTCGCAACATGGGCCGCGCTGATCCGCCACTCCCCTGAAATGCTCTGCCACAGCTGGGTTTGCAATCCGCGAGCGCCATTGTCGCGAATCGTCTCGGCCATGATTAGTGCGCACTGTGGACCCAGTACCCTGATGTGCAGACGACTCACCCGCCGAGCCGGAGCTCCGCCCGGTCTGGCCGCGCGGAATCCGGCAATCTGGCGGTGCCCGACCAGAACCCCGTCCGCATCGCCCCTCAATGTCGTGATGTCATCGACAAAGAGCTCATCCAGAGCAGCGATGTTGTTGTCCATCAACGCATATTCGTATCTCCAGAACGTTGCGAGCAGACCTTCATCAACGTCACCGACGATGTCACATTCGGGTATGTGATCCGTGTTCGCCGCCTGGCTCTTTTCACCTGAACTCATCGCGCACCGGCTAAACCGCGTGCCGCTACCGCCAACGCATGATCGCGCACCGGCATCGACGGGAACGTCAGAAACAAGTGCGGCACGCCTTCGGCGCAATGAACATCGGTGGGCACCCCGGCCGAGACCAAAAGGTTTGCGTAGTCGAATGATTCGTCTCGCAGTGGATCGGCACCCGCCACCACGATCGTCGTCGGTGGCAATCCGGCGGCCGACGAGGTGCGTATCGGGCTCAGCTCGGGCCGATCCCGTCCATCATGGTCCGGGTGATACATGTCCCAGTACCAGATCATCTCGTCCCTGGTGAGCAGCAGATCCTCGCCGTAGCGATAGTAGGAGTCACGGTCGACGTCGCAGTCGAGCACCGGGCAGAGTAGTACCTGCGCATCCAGCGGCGGCACCTGCCCGTCCCGAGTGAGCTGCGCAGCGACGGCAGCCAGGTTGCCGCCGGCGCTATGACCGGCGATGACCAACCGGCTCCGGCCGGCGTGCTCGACCGATTCAGTCGCCAGCCATCGCAGTGCGCACAGCGTGTCCTGCAATGCCGCCGGATAAGGATATTCCGGCGCCAGCCGATAGTCGAGGCTGAGGATCGCACACCTGGACAGGCGCGCGAGTTCGCGGGCCATCGCATCGTTCATCTCCAAATCGCCCAGCGCCCAACCACCTCCGTGCAGAAAAAGCACAGACGTGGTGATCACACCACGGGTGGGCAGGTACCATCGAGCCGATCGCGGGCCGTCGCCGCCCGGAACCAGCACATCGTCGGTGACCACCTCGACGTCGTCGGGTGTACGTTCTCGGGCGGTTCGACGCCGCGTTGCCTCGACGCCGATCTGTGGAGGCGTCGGCCAGCCGTTACGAGCGGCAAGCAGATCAGCGACGTGACGCGCCGCCTGCGGATCGCTCAATCGCGGGTCGGTCACCAGCGCGCTGTGTTCTACGGTCATCGTGTCAGCCGACGGTCTCAAAGGGGGCGAGATCGACCTCGCCGGCGTCACCGCGCGCGGCTTCAGCGTCGATGCGGTCGTCGCTGTTGCGCCACCGAGCGAGTGACCGCATCACGTGGTAGATGACAATCGTGCCGAAGGAACCCACCCCGATGGCACCGAGTGAGAAGTCACCGGCGGTGACGGTGAATCCTCCGATGCCCAGGATCAGTCCGACCGCAGCGGTGAGCAGGTTGGTGGGAGAGGCGAAGTCAATTCGGTTCTGCACCCAGATCCGTGCTCCAAGAACACCTATCATGCCGTAGAGGACCACCCCGGCGCCGCCGAGGACACCGGTGGGGATCGAGGCGGCCAGCGCGCCGAACTTGGGGCACATGGCCAACACGATCGCGAACACCGCGGCAACCCAGTAGGCGGCGGTGCTGTAGATCCGACTCGATGCCATCACCCCGATGTTCTCCGCGTACGTCGTGGTTGCCGTGCCACCGCCGACTCCCGCGATCGCGGTAGACAGCCCGTCCGCGCACAGCGCCCGGCCCATGTACTTATCGAGGCTGCTACCGGTCATCGCGGCGACGGTTTTGACATGGCCGACGTTCTCGGCGACAAGGACGAGAACTACCGGCAGAAACAGTCCCCACACCTGGGTTGTCAGCACCGGAGAGTGGAATGTCGGCAGACCCACCCATGCCGCGTGCGCAACGGGAGCGAAGTTAACCCCGCCGCCGACCAGCGCGAAACAGTATCCGACTACTACACCCAGCACGATGGCGAGCCGACCGATGGCGCCGCGGAATGCGACCGTGATCACCAGAATGGAAGCCAGCGTAACGACGCCCTGCCACGGACCAGCCGCGAAATCCGTTTTGGCGACGGACGCCAGATTGAAGCCGATGATCGCGACGATCGTTCCGGTGACCACCGGCGGCATCACCTGCCGAATCCACCTCGCGCCGACAAAATGGACAATCAGCCCGACCAGCGCCAGCGCCAGTCCGGTAATCATGACGCCGCCCAGTGCGACCGCAAGGGAGTGGGCATCGAGCGTCGCGTGATCTTTCGGCAATGGCGCGACGGCCGCAACGGGAGCGAGGAACGCAAAACTGCTCCCCAGATAACTCGGTACCCGGTTAGCGGTGATGAGCAGGAACACCATGGTGCCTAGGCCGGAGAACAGCAACGCCGTCGAGGAGGGGAAGCCCATGAGTACCGGGACGATGAATACACCGCCGAACATCGCGACGACATGCTGCATCCCCATCCCCAGCGTGAGCGGAAACGACAATCGCTCATCGGGTGCCACGACACCACCGGGTTCAATGCTTCCGGTGCCGTGAAGTTTCCACGAGAATGCCTTCTTGAGGGACATGGTTGTTCTCCAAACGATGGTGTGGCAGACGGTGATTACACATAGGCGCCCACCACGCGTCGTTGCACGTGCGCGCCCAATGATGCCGACGGGCGGGCGTCTGTGCCGCGCCACGGCGGAATCGATCGGTTCGGATCGTCAGATTCCTGACAGATACTCTGACTTGATTATGTTGTGCTGCTGAGTGATTCGTGGACCATCGACAACTCCGGCGGACTCGTCGTAGCGGAGAAACTCCTCGATGAGAGCGGAGCCGAACTCGGACACGATATCCGCTACCACGTCGTCCACCAGCCGGGGTAGCCCGCCGACCAGACCCGAGACCTGGTGGCACAGCACCCCAGCACTCATCCGGGCGCCGTGGTTGAACATGTACACCCGCCCGCAGAGGTCATCGTTCGCGCCGGATTTGGATTTCAGCGCATATCCGTTGCCGAGGTACGGATACTCCAACAGCTCCGCGTACCGAGGATCGCGCACGGGCGCATCGCGATCGGCCCACAGCATGATGTCGTCAACGAACGCGGCAAACTCGCGGCGACGGGCCAGATCGACGGCCACTCCCGTGGCAGCGATCACGAAGTCGTAGATATGCGTACCGGATTTCGTGGTGACGACAATTTGATCTCCGTCGAGACCAACTGCTTCCCACGGTGATTCATAGCGCACCGAGAATCCTGGATGGGCGTATGCCCGCCAGATAGCCTGCTGCGTCGCTGGCTGATCAACAAAGGTCAGATGTTGATTGAATTCCCATTTCTGATCATCGGAGAGGGCCGCATATTGCTCGATGATCGGCGGGAACTCCATCCACCGATACGGGCTGACCATCGGCATCCGATCCCGACGCATGTGCACCGTCACAGTGCGCGCACCGCTCTCCAGCGCCAGCGCGGCGTTATCGAATGCACTTGTCCCCGCGCCGAGCACACCGATTCGCTTGCCTCGCAGGGCAGCGAAGTCGATGTCATCGTGGGTGTGATTCCACAGATCGCTCGGTAATTGCGCGATCATGTCCGGTACCCGCGGGCCGCCGGCACCTTCGATTCCCGTCGCAAGTATTACGCGGCGGGCCACAATGGTCTCCGTGACACCGGCGGCATCGGTGGTGGTCAGCTCCACCCCTCGTCCGCCGGTGGCTGCGGTCATCGAGCAAACACTCTTGCCGAACCGAACGTCGATATCGATGATCCGCCGATACCACTCAAGAAATGCGAACCAATCGTCCGTCGGGAAGAATTCGATATCATCCCATGCCATCTCGCCATAAACTGCGCAAAACCACAGTCTCGGTGTCGCGGCCGGAACGTCCCAGGCTGGCCATCGACTGTGCTTCGAAGTGCGCAGCGTGCGCATACGCGCATAGGTAGGCCACGGGCCCGCCTTGCCTTCGGCGGCCGACTCGAGGACGATTACATCCTCAATTCCTTTACGCCGAAGCCCGAATGCGGCAGCGAGCCCCGCCTGACCGGCTCCGACGATGACCACGGGGTACACGCCGGAGGGGTCGCGCCGCTGCCAGGGCGGCGTCTCGTACCGGGTATCCCGGATCTGGTACCGCACCTGCGTTTCGAGATCCGCCAGACGAGCTGCGGCATCGGGTAACCGCACTGGCTGCCCGGTCACGACGGGTCCTCAATAATTACCCGCAGGCCGAGCGCTTCATCCAGATGATAGGTGTGATGGTCGCTGATATTGGTGTCGGTGAGTTCAAGATTAACGAACTCCATTGTGCTGGTGCCGAAGTAGGGACCAGAATGCCAGGTACCCTTCTTCAGGGTGACCATCACATCGCCGGGAATGGCGAAGACCCGAATCTCCTCAACCCGGGGCACCGACGCCGGATCAGTATCCCCCGGTGGGGCCACCGCCAGATACCACAGGGCGTTCACGCCGCCGACGGACATCAGCGACTGGGTCGTGTGTAGATGCCTGGTGATACGCGTAAAAACCGCCGGTTTGTCGTGTAACCGCATGATGTAAAGCCGTGGAACACCTTCATCCAGATCCAGCGCCCGCTCCTCATCGGTGCACGGAGTTCCATCCTCCTGCGCCCGCAACACCACACCGAACTCTTCAAATTGATTGTCCGCCAAAGGCTCTGCAATCAATCGGTGTTCCACTACTACTTGCGCCATCTCACCCCCTCGATCCGTCGACCCATCCAGCGAGCCGCAACGAGTGGAACGCTACGCTTGTCAGACAAGTATCGATACTTCTCCGGCAAGCATTAACGGCGCCGTTACACCGCGCTAACGTGCGGAAATCGAAATTTCCGGGTCAACTGCGACTAACTCTGCGCACCAACGCATTCCGAAGACCTACCGGTGGATCTAGTTGAATTTCACGACACCAGTATGCCGTCTCCCCCTCCGCCCCTTCGCCCATATAGATCAGCTGTAGAGCTGGCACCACATCGTTGCGTCCCAGCGCGATCCGTTCGGAATCATCAATCGCGACCGCAGATAACCACACCGTCTCCCAGGCAACTGAGACACCGTTGAACTCTTCGGCCAGATCGAAAACTGATAGTTCACAATTGATATCGGCGACCGACACCAAAGACTCATCGCTGATTGGAATCAAATCCTCCGCTAGGACATACGGCTCGCCGTCTGCGCACCAGACCTTACGGGTACGCAATACCCGTGTGCCGACCGCCAACGTATGAAAGGAACGCTGGGCGTCTATTACGGTCACTTCGGCCTCAAGGACGCTGACACTGGCCTGATAGCCGGCCCGTTCGATGGCGATCATATGGTCACGCTGTTGGTCGACCCGAGTACCGATATCGATCAGACTCCGGTTGATCACCGTCCGAGCGCCCTGCGATCGATGCACGTAGCCGCGTTCCTCCAGCCGGGTCAACGCCTCCCGCACGGCCGGACGACTGGCTCCCATTGCCGCGGCCAATTGCGGCTCTGATGGCATGGCCACCGAACGTGCGGCGCTCTCACACCAGATATCGGTCAACGCCTCAACAAGAGCTTCGGGATCGTTCCTGCGCTTGTCACCCATTGCCCGATGATAGTTCGGACCATTCGTAAGCGCGGCAACACCTGACGGCGGGGTGAATCTTCAGCAGCCGCGGGTTCATCGAGAGATCCTCAGCGCCCCCCGACAACTCACCGCTTACGGTCGTGTCGTCAGAATCCGCGGACCATCGGCTGTCACCGCGACGGTGTGCTCCCAGTGCGCCGACCGTGACCCGTCGTCGGTCACGACGGTCCACTCGTCGGCGAGCACATTCGTGCTGGTGGTGCCGAGCGTCAGCATAGGTTCAATAGCCAGGGTGGAACCGATCACGAGCACCGGGCCATGACCTGGTTCACCCTCGTTGGCAAGGAACGGCTCAAGGTGCATCTCACGACCAATGCCGTGTCCGCCGTAGCCCTCGACGATCCCAAAGTGACGCCCAAAGGTGATTTCGGCTTTTTTGGTGCCGACTTCGATCGCATGGGAAATATCGGTGAGCCGGGCTCCGTCGACCATCGCCGCGATCCCCGCCTCCATCGACAGCCGCGTCGCCTCTGACAGATCGGCATCATCCTGGCTCAGTTCGCCGACACCGAACGTCCACGCCGAATCGCCGTGCCACCCGTCGAGAATGGCACCGCAGTCGATCGACACCAGATCACCCTGCGCCAACACGACGTCGGCCGACGGGATTCCGTGCACCACGACGTCGTTCACCGAGCTGCAGATCGAGCCGGGAAAACCGTGATAGCCCTTGAACGACGGTATGCCACCCGATTGACGGATAACCGTTTCAGCGATGTCATCGAGTTCGAGAGTGCTGACGCCCGCAACAGCCGCCTCGCGTACCGCAACAAGCGCCGCGCCGACAATCGAGCCGGCTGCGGCCATAGCGTCAAGTTCTCCCGCTGACCGGAAGGGGACCCGCTTGGGCCGTCGGAATCGCATCGCTATCCGATCCTCATTGGTGTCATGGCGTTGGTGTTCTGGAAAGGATTGGTACTCAGGAGACCCCGGCACCGAGCGCACTCAGCACGCGCTGATGCACATCTGCGATATCACCGATGGCATCAACGGTTTTCACTTGATCACCGTAGTAATCCAACAGCGGTGCGGTTTCAGTGTTGTACACGTCCAGCCGGTTCCGGATCACTTCTTCGGTGTCGTCGGCACGGCCGCGTGCCAGCATCCGCTCCACCACTACATCGGTATCGACGACGAAAGATAAGACGGCGTCCAACGAGGTGTCCAGATCGGCGAGAATTTCCTTCAACGCGTCCGCCTGTTCCGTCGAACGCGGAAATCCGTCGAGTATGAAACCTTTGGCTGCATCGGGCTCACCGACGCGCGCACGGACCATATCGACGGTGATCTCCGGCGGAACCAAATCACCGGCGTCGAGATAACGCTTGGCCTCGATGCCGATAGCGGTGCCCTGCGAAATATTCGCGCGGAAGAGATCTCCGGTGGAGATGTGCGGGGCGCCGAGGGCTTCTGACAGTAATTCCGCCTGAGTACCTTTTCCTGCACCGGGGGGGCCGAGAAGAACGAGTCTCACTTGAGGAATCCTTCGTACTTGCGTTGCATCAGTTGACTATTGACCTGCTTCATCGTGTCCAGTCCCACGCCGACCATGATCAACACGGCCGTGCCCCCAAATGGCAGGTTCTGCACGCCACCACTGTTACCGATCTCAAGGAACAGGTTAGGCAGTACCGCGATGATACCGAGGTAGATCGAACCAGGCAGGGTGATGCGGCTCAACACATGTCCGAGATAGTCAGCCGTCGGTTGGCCAGGACGGATACCCGGGATGAAACCGCCGTACTTCTTCATATCATCGGCGCGTTCCTCCGGGTTGAAGGTCACCGCGACGTAGAAGTAGGCGAAGAAGATGATCATCAGGAAGTACACGGCGATGTAGACCCAATTGCTCGGGTCCGCAAGGTAGGTCATGATCCACGTCTGCCAGCCCGACTGGGTTCCGTCGGAGGACTTGGTGAGCTGCACAACGAGCTGCGGCAGATACAGCAGCGACGATGCGAAGATCACCGGAATCACGCCAGCCTGATTGACCTTCAACGGCAGATACGTCGACGACCCGCCGTACATCTTGCGGCCGACCATACGCTTGGCGTACTGCACCGGAATTCGACGCTGGCCCTGTTCGATGAACACCACGCCGGCGACGATGATGAACGCGGCGACACATACCAGGGCGAACACGAGACCGCCGCGGCTGGTGAGGATCGAGCGGCCCTCGGCCGGGATCCGGGCGGCGATGCCGGCGAAGATCAGCAACGACATGCCGTTGCCGATGCCACGCTCGGTGATCAACTCGCCAAACCACATGACCAGGCAGGCACCCGCGGTCATGACCAGCACGATGATCGAAAGACCAAAGATGGATTGGTCGGTGAGGACCTGACCGCACTCCTGCGGAAGCAGGGTGCCGCGGTCGGCCAACGCGACGATGCCGGTGGACTGCAGCAGTGCCAGCGCGACCGTCAGGTAACGGGTGTACTGCGTCATCTTCGCCTGGCCGGACTGGCCTTCTTTGCGCAACTGCTCGAACCGCGGGATGACCACGGTGAGCAGCTGCACGATGATGCTTGAGGTGATGTAGGGCATGATGCCGATCGCGAACACCGACAGCTGCAGCAACGCGCCGCCGGAGAACAGGTTGATCAGCGAATACACCTGACTGCTGTTGCCGCTGTTGATGCGGTCGATGCACTCATGCACGACCTTGTAATCGACGCCGGGCGACGGAACCGTCGCACCCAGGCGATACAGCACGACGATACCGATCACGAAGAGGATTTTCTTCCTCAGATCGGGCGTCCTGAAGGCCGCGACGAGGGGGGAAAGCACTAAATCCTCCTATGAACGACCACGCGCGGCTCCGGCAGTGGATAACTCCCGGATAGGCGAGGCGTGCTCGGCTATCGACGTTAATCGGTGGGTCTTGCGAAGCTCTGTGGCAACGCCATTGACTCTACGACTCTACCGTGGCCCGATAATCAGACGGGCCACCACCACCGCGGCGGGCGACAGTTATGGCTGCCGCCCGCCGCGGGGGGGAATGCGCTTAGAGTTCGGTGGTGCTGCCGCCGGCCGCGGAGATTTTCTCCTTGGCCGCTGCGGTGAACTTATTGGCGGTCACGTTGACGGCGACTGAAAGCTCGCCATCGCCGAGAACCTTAACCAGCCTGTTCTTGCGTACCGCACCGGCTGCGACGAGTTCATCGACGCCGATGGTGCCGCCCTGCGGGAACAGCTTGGCGATATCGCTGACGTTGACAACCTGGTACTCGACCCGATTCGGGTTGGTGAAGCCCTTGAGCTTCGGCAACCGCATGTGGATCGGCATCTGGCCGCCCTCGAATGCGGCGGGCACGTTCTTGCGTGCCTTGGTGCCCTTGGTGCCGCGACCGGCGGTCTTGCCCTTGGACCCCTCACCGCGACCCACGCGGGTCTTATCGGTCTTCGCACCCGGAGCAGGGCGAAGGTGATGCAGTTTGATGGTCATTGCTCTTAAACCTCTTCGACTGTCACGAGGTGCCGAACAACGTTGATCAGACCGCGGTTGATCGGGGTGTCCTCGCGGGTGACTGTCTGACGGATACCCTTGAGTCCGAGGGTCCGCAGGCTGTCACGCTGGTTGCTCTTGGCACCGACGGTGCCCTTGACCTGGGTGATCTTCAGCTGCGCCATGATGCCTACACTCCCTGTCCGGCGCGGGCGCGGAGCATACCGGCCGGCGCCACGTCTTCGATCGGCAGACCACGACGGGCCGCAACCTCTTCAGGTCGCTGCAGGAGCTTGAGTGCGGCCACGGTCGCATGGACAACGTTGATCGCATTGTCACTGCCGAGGCTCTTGGCGAGCACGTCGTGCACGCCCGCACATTCGAGCACCGCACGCACCGCGCCACCGGCGATGACACCGGTACCGGGGCTTGCGGGCCGCAACAGCACCACACCGGCAGCGGCCTCACCCTGTACCGGGTGGGTAACGGTGCCGGCGATCAGCGGAACGCGGAAGAAGTTCTTACGAGCCTCTTCGACACCCTTCTGAATCGCAGCGGGAACTTCCTTGGCCTTGCCATAGCCGACACCGACCAGACCCTGGCCGTCGCCGACGACGACGAGAGCGGTGAAGGAGAAGCGTCGGCCACCCTTGACCACCTTCGACACGCGGTTGATGGTCACAACCCGCTCAAGCTGGTTGCGGTCCTCACGCTCACGGCCATTACCGCGATCGTCGCGACGGCCGCGGCCACCGCGGCGGTCGTTGCCGCCCGCATTCGAGTTGTTGTTGTCGTTACCGGCGGGTCCGTTTCCGCCGTCACGCTGACGTCCGGGCATCAGAGGTTCCCTCCGGTCATATTGGTGAAGATTCGAATGGTCATCAGAACTGCAGGCCTCCCTCACGGGCGGCGTCGGCGAGCGCCGCAATCCGGCCGTGGTAGTCCTTGCCACCACGGTCGAACACAACGGCGTTAACGCCGGCTGCCTTGGCCCGAGCGGCGATGAGTTCGCCGACCTTACGGGCCTGAGCCGACTTGTCGCCACCGGCGGCACGCACGTCGGCCTCGATTGACGATGCCGCGGCCAGCGTGGTGCCGGCCAAATCGTCGATCAACTGCACGTGGATGTGACGGCTGCTGCGCTTGACGGCCAGACGCGGACGCTCGGGCGTGCCGGAGACCTTCTTACGAAGACGGAAATGACGATTCGTGGTCGCGGTGCGACGACGAGTCGAGACGTCCTTGCCGAGCGGCTTACGAACGGTCTTGGTTGCTGTATCACTCATGGCTTACTTACCCGTCTTTCCGACCTTGCGCCGGATCTGCTCACCCTCGTAGCGAATGCCCTTGCCCTTGTACGGGTCGGGGCGACGCAGGCGGCGGATGTTCGCCGAGATCTGGCCGACCTTCTGCTTGTCGATACCCGAGACCGAGAACTTGGTGGGCGACTCGACGGCAAAGGTGATGCCCTCGGGAGCCTCGATCGGCACGGGATGGCTGTAGCCGAGCGCGAACTCAAGATCGTTGCCCTTGGCCTGGACGCGGTAGCCGACACCGAAGATTTCCATCTTGTTGGTGTAGCCCTTGGTGACGCCCTCGATGAGGTTGGCGACCAGGGTGCGGTTCAGGCCGTGCAAAGCACGGTTACGACGCTCGTCGTTGGGGCGAGTCACCACAATGGTGTTGCCCTCCTGTGCCACCTCGATGGGCGAGGTGACGGTGTGGCTCAATTCCCCTTTGGGGCCCTTGACGGAGACCGTCGAGCCGTCGATGGCGACGGTGACGCCAGCGGGAATTTCGATGGGGTTCTTACCGATACGCGACATTGTTTAGTGTCTCCCCTACCAGACGTAGGCGAGGACTTCGCCGCCCACGCCCTGGTTGGCTGCCTGGCGGTCGGTGAGCAGGCCCGACGACGTGGAGATGATGGCCACGCCGAGGCCGCCCAGAACCTTGGGCAAGTTGGTGGACTTTGCATACACCCGCAGGCCCGGCTTGGACACGCGGCGCAAGCCGGCAATGCTGCGCTCACGGGAGGGGCCATACTTCAGGGTAACGACGAGGTTACGGCCGACCTCCGCATCTTCGGTGCGGTAATCGGTGATGTAGCCCTCGCGCTTCAAGATCTCGGCGATATTCACCTTGAGCTTCGACGACGGGAGAGTCACCTCGTCGTGGTACGCCGAATTGGCGTTGCGCAGACGCGTCAAGAAGTCTGCGATCGGGTCAGTCATGGTCATAGTTGACCGTCAACCTTTCTCGTAGCGGTTCCCATACAACGCAGATCGTCAGGAAACTTCCCCTGACCTGCGGTGGGCCTTCCACGAAGTGGATAGTTGTTTAAGGTTCTCGTCACCGATGCCCCTGGCTTTTCACCGGCACCGGCGACTATTCACTTGTGCGCCGGCACACCCGTCGGCCGCGTGATGAATCACCACGCGGGCACGCCAAGGTGCACAGGCAACCGTTCAAGTGTAGAGAATGACGAGCTCAGACCCAAATCGCCCCCAGAAAACGCCCAGGATCGCGCGCTAACCTGCTCAAGTGGACTGGGAAGTGCTCTCCTGCGGAATCCGCGGGCACGCGACGTATGCGCCCGATGAACCGCAGTTGCGCGACCGTCTGCATGTACAGACGGACGCTGGTATTGCGTGGCGTTGTCTGCGGTGCGGGGACTTCGTCATCGGCGCACCGCGCGGTGGCGGGCCGGCCGATCACGCACCTGAAGTGCCACGAGCCCGCCTGCTCCGCGATCTCGTGATCATGCGCCTTCTTGCCGTCGAACGATTGATCCGCGGGATCTTTCTCGTCGTGGCCGGCGTCTTCGTCATCCAGCTGCGTCACAGTCAGCAGACCCTGGCCCAGAGATTCGACGCGGAGCTACCCCTGTTGCGGCCGATCGCCAACCAGATCGGCTGGAATATCGACGATTCCCGAGTGGTGGACTTGATCGAGCGGGCCACCACCTTATCCACCGTCACCATCGTGTTGGCCGGCTGCGCCCTGCTGGCGTACGGCATCAGTCAATTCATCGAGGCGTTCGGGCTGTGGTTCGCCAAACGATGGGGTGAATACTTCGCGGTGATCGTCACCAGCCTGTTCATCCCGCTCGAGATATACGAACTCGCCGAACGAGTGACGGTGTTCAAGATATTGCTGCTGCTCGTCAATGTTGTCGCCGTCGTCTGGCTGATCTGGAGCAAACGGCTGTTCGGCGTTCGTGGCGGCGGCGCCGCTCACCACGCCGAGCACAGTTCGGCCAGCCTGCTCACGGTGGAACGGGCGGCGATGGCCGACGAAGCCGGGTAGCCACGATCGTCGACGCGAGTCACGTCCCGATTACCCGACGCTTAAAATTAGCTGGCACCGACAATTAGACGCGCGGTGAAATTTATCGGTTTCCTCTCTCCAACCAGGACCGATGAAACCAGCCCGCGCAGATGTCCCAGGTTGCCTGCGGCTACCACTTATGCTCACTTTTCGTGAGCCTGCTATCGGTGTTCGATTCTGCAGAAAACAGCCTGGCGACATTGTGGGACAGCGTGATTGAAGCTCATGTCCGAGGCTGATCCCGACCGAGGTAGAACCACGCACTCTCACCCCAGATCTGCGATTGACCCCGTTCACCTGTCAGGAGAGCCCACGATGAAACTGCACAAACCTCACCACGGCCGTATGTGGCTCGCCGCGTCAGCGGTGCTGGCAGCCTCCACACTCGTGGCGTGCGGCACCGGCGCGCAACCGGCAACCACCTCTTCGGCTCCGGCATCTCTGGGCGCCGCACCGTCGGCGGATAAACTGAATACGAATGCCACTCTGAAGGTGCGACTGGTACTCGAACCCACGAGCCTGAATATCTTCACCACCGCGGGAACAGCACTCGACCAGATCCTGCTCGATAACGTGTACCAGAACCTGGTGACCATAGACACGGCCAACAAGAACCAGATCGTGCCCCAGCTCGCGAAATCGTGGGATATCAGCGCCGATGGTCTCACCTATACGTTCAAGCTGGTATCGGGTGCACGATTCCACGACGGCGCGCCGCTGACCGCCGCCGACGCCGCGTGGTCGTTGCAACAGCAGTTCGCCCCGGATTCGAAATCGGTGCGCGCATCGGCATTCACCTCAGTTACACAGGCCACGGCAGTGGATGCCAATACGTTGAAGATCACGCTCAAACAGCGCGACACCTCTTTGCTGTGGAACCTCGCCCAGCGCGGCGGCATCGTCTACCGCCAGGGCACCGACTTCACGAAACTCGATGGTGCGGAGAACGGTTCGGGTCCCTTCAAGTTGGCCAACTGGAACCGGGGTTCGGGCATCACGCTGACTCGCAACGACGACTACTGGGGCGAAAAGCCCAAAGTCGCCGAGATAGCGCTGAGTTACATCAAGGAAGCCAACACCGCGAACAACGCCCAAAGTACCGGCCAGACCGACGTCGAGACGGCCGCTGATTCCACTCTGCTGCAACCTTTCTCGGGCGACAAATTCACCATATTGCGCGGCTCCACCACCGATAAGTTCACGCTCGCGTTCAACGAGCGCGTCGCTCCGCTCAACGATCCTCGGGTACGGCACGCGATCCGTCAGGCGATCGATAAAGACGCGGTGATCAAGGCAGTTGGTGCCGGAGTGCGCATCGGTGCGCCGGTACCACCGCAGGATCCCTGGTATGAAGATTTGACGTCCATCGACCCGCATGATGTGTCGGCAGCGAAAAAACTGCTCGCCGACGCCGGCCACCCAGACGGGTTGAAGCTGACCCTCGATGTGCCGAACATCTATCCGACGACGATCTCCGATGTGCTCGTATCCGATCTGAAGCAGGCCGGAATCACGCTCACCGTGCGCCAGGTGGAATTCCAGACCTGGCTGACCAATGTGTACACCAATCACAATTACCAGCTGAGCCTGGTTGATCACGCCGAGAGCCGGGATCTGAATATCTACACCCGGCCCGACTACTACTTCGGCTACAACAACCCACAGGTGAAGCAGTGGTACGAGGAGTCGCAGACGGCTGCCAGCGATGCCGATCGGGACGCATTGCTCAAGAAGGTCGCCCGACAGATCTCATCGGACGCACCGGCCGATTGGCTACTGCTGTCGCAGACGTTCACCGTCGTCCGCAAGGGCGTGTACGGCGTCCCGGCGAATCAGACGTCGAGTCGATTGAACCTCACCCACGTGGCCGTCGAGAAGTAGCGTGACATGGTACGTACTGCGCCGACTGGGCTGGCTGGCGGCATCTCTCGTGGTGGCGAGCGTAGTGGTGTTCATACTGCTGCGCATGCTGCCCGGGGATGTGGCGACGACCATCGGAGGGACGGAGTCCACACCTGAACAAGTCGCAGCGATCCGCTCCCATCTCGGCTTGGACCGTCCCCTGATCGTGCAGTACGTGTCGTGGATCGGCGATCTACTCAGCGGCAACCTCGGCAAGTCAGCATTGAACGGGACATCGGTCGTCGGCGAGTTGGGGCGCAAGGCGCAGGTCTCGGTGCCGCTCGCATTGGGCGCCATAGCGATTAGCGCCGGATCGGCTATCCCCTTGGGAACGTGGGCGGCCGTGCGCGCCCGCCGGGTCGATGGCGCTGCCGTCGGCGCGATAGCACAGATCGGTATCGCTATCCCCTCGCTGTGGCTGGCGCTGTTGCTCGTGGCCGTGTTCGCCGTGGGATTACCACTCCTGCCCGCGCAGGGCTTCCCATCGGCTGGCTGGTCGGAGCCTGGTGCAGCACTGCGATCGCTCGTATTGCCCTGGCTGGCATTGGGATTGACCGAGGGGGCCGTCTTGTTGCGGTTCGTGCGTTCGGCAGTACTCGGTGTGCTGTCATCGGAATTCCTCACCGCTGCACGCGCGGCCGGCAACACCCGGACCCGTGCGCTGGTACGGCACGGATTCCGCAATGCGGCGGCCCCGGTGATCGCGGTACTCGGATTGCAGATAGCGGCACTGCTTGGCGGCGCCGTCGTCGTGGAACAGGTGTTCACCCTGCCGGGTATCGGATCGATGATCGTCACCGATATCGCCAATCGAGACCTGGGGAAGGTGCAGGGGGAACTGATTCTCGTAGTCGCGGTGGTGATCACGGTGTGGTTCATCGTTGACGTCATTCATCGGCTGATTGATCCGCGGCTCGGCGGCCAGGCATGAGCGCGACACGCGATGGCCGCGGACGGGCCGTGCTCGGCACCGTACTCCGAACCCCCACGGGCGCCTTTGGCGTGGCGGTGGTGTCGATACTCGTGGCGGCATCCGTCATCGGCGCAGTGTGGACCCCATTCGATCCGCAGGCCACCGATCCCGAACACGCTTGGTTGCTGCCATTTCAGGGCGGGCATCTACTCGGTACCGATCGCGTGGGCCGCGACCAGTTCAGCCTCCTGGTGGCCGCTGCACGGCAGACCCTCGCGGTGGCGGTGGGGACTGCCGTGTTCTCCGGAATCTTAGGCGGCACACTCGCATTGATCGTTGCGCTCACGCCGCGCCCGCTGGCCGCCGCAGTAGTCCAGCTGATCGACGTGGTGATTGCCATCCCCACGATCCTGCTGGCGATGGTGCTGACCGCCATGTACGGTCCGTCAACGACGATCGTGATCGTCGCACTCGGAGTGAGCTTCTCCGTCGTCGTGTCGCGCGTCGTCCGCGCGGAGCTCGCAGGTGCGTTGGCCGCCGACTACGTCCTCGCGGCGCGGGCAGCCGGTGCGCGCACCGCCCGGATCATCCGACGGCACGCATTGCCTGCGGTCGCCCCGACGCTCGTCGTGCAACTGTCACTGGTGGCGGCGCTCGCCGTGCTCGCGGAGGCCGCGTTGAGCTATCTCGGCTACGGCGCGTCGCCGTCGACGCCGTCCTGGGGTGGCATTCTCCACGAACAGCAGGCCTACATCACCGCCCGACCGATGCTGGTCGTGTGGCCCGGTCTTGCTGTCGCGCTGACAGTATTGGGCCTGAACCTACTCGGCGACTCAATACGCGATGCGATCGATCCGAGGGGTACGCACACACGATGAGCTTGCTGGAGGTTGACTCCCTGACTGTCGAGATAGGCGGACGCAGGTTGCTCGACGGCATCGATCTGGCCCTCGATCGCGGTGAGCGGTGGGGTGTCATCGGTGAATCGGGATCCGGGAAATCGTTGACGGCGCTGGCGATCCTGGGGTTACTGCCGGATGCCGCCACGGTGACCGGAAACGTTCGGTTTGACGGCACCGAACTAATCGGCCGTCCGGATCGGGAATTATCGCGTATCCGGGGCAACCGGATTTCGATGATCTTTCAGGAACCCGCCTCGTCATTGGATCCGTTGCAACGCGTGGGCGCACATATCGCAGAACCGCTGCGCCTGCATCGCGGCTATTCACGTCGGGCCGCGCGCAGTGCCGCCATCGAATTGGCTGCGCGAGTGGGTCTTCCAGATCCTGAGGAGACGGTGCGGGCGTTCCCGCACCAGCTTTCCGGTGGGCAACGCCAGCGCGTCTGTATCGCCGCAGCGGTGGCTACGGAACCGGAATTGCTGATCGCCGACGAGCCGACCACCGCACTCGATGTCACTGTTGCGGCCGAAATCTTGCGGCTGCTGCGGCAACTCACCGACGAACGCGGGACGGCGCTGGTGTTCGTCACGCACGACCTCGCGGTCCTCGCGCAGGTGGCACGCCGCGTTGCGGTGCTGGGCGCCGGGCGCGTTCGCGAGACCGGAACACTCGAACAGGTGCTGGCCGCACCGTCGGATCCGATCACGCGCGCACTTGTCACCTCGGCCCGGGAGTTGGCGCCATGACGCTACTGGAAGCCCACGGATTGACCCGTGCATACCGACTACCGCGGCCCTCACTATTGCGCAGCGGCGGTGTGCGCCAGGCGTTAACCGATGTGAGCGTCACGCTGCCCGAGGGCGGAAGGGTCGGGATTGTCGGTGAATCCGGGGCGGGTAAGTCGACGCTGCTGCGTCTACTCCTCGGGCTGGAACAACCAGACGCCGGAACAGTGCGATTTCGCGGGCGCGCGGTGACGACTGCCCGCGATATGTCGTGGTTCCGCCGCGAGGTGCAGGTGGTGCTGCAAGACCCCTACCGGAGCCTGGATCCGCGGATGCGGGTACGCGACATCATCGCCGAACCCCTGGAATGCTTACGCATCGACGGCGACAATGATGCACGGGTTGCCGAACTACTGGCGGCCGTCGGCCTCGACGCAGACGCCGGATCGCTTTTCCCACACCAGTTCTCCGGAGGCCAGCGCCAACGCATCGCCATCGCACGGGCCTTGGCACCACGGCCCGCCGTACTCATCGGCGACGAACCGTTCTCGGCACTGGATGCCACGGTGCGTGCCGACATTCTGCGTCTCGTCGAATCGTCGGTCGCAAACCTGGGATTATCGCTGATCCTGGTATCGCATGATCTCGGCGTCGTCCGCCGCCTATGCGACGAGGTGCTGGTTCTATGCCGCGGCGAGGTGGTCGAGCACGGACGTACCGCCGACGTGCTCGCCGCCCCGGCGCATCCCTATACCCGGGCGCTAATCGATGCCGTGCCTCGTCTGCCGCCCGCGGGCGAAGGGCACCTGCCATAAGCTTTTGCCTAATACGGGCCGCAATGAACCCGGCCATGGAGACCGGGAGCACTCGGAATCGGAGATGTCGACGGCGCCTGCAGAAACAGCATACTCCGCGAGAGGTGCGATGTACGCAAAGTCCCGGGAGGCATAACAACCGCGGGAACCAGAACCGGACCCCACGGGCGATCCACTGCCAACTCTGCCAGACACGCCTCCGATGGCAAGTTCGCCCTACCGAAAGACACTCCCCTTATTCTCCGATGCCTCGACCCGTTCGACGATCCACACCACAAGGACCTCCGGTTTCCGCTTGCGCCCGGTCTCCTTACGGGTGTCTAGTTCCTGTTCGGCGATGATGTCCCGAAGTTGATCGACGGTCAGCTCCCCCAGCTGTGAAGTCAAACCAAGTGCGCCGGATTCCCGATAGACCACGAAGGGATCGAGCGCGCCGGGAGCACGCACCACACGCCGCCTCGGTGCCGCCGCAGGTTTACGCGGCGACGGGACGGGCACGGCGATCGTCGTACCGTCGTTTGGGCGCAGCGCTTCGATGACGCGCGCCAGTGCCGCGGCGAAACGCGCCGAGCGGTCAGCCTCGTCGATGACAGCTTGTGTAAGCCCGGCGATGAGTTGTGCAGCGACCGGATTCTTGACATCAAGCTGTGCCAGCGCGCCCGCGACGGCCTGGTACCCCACTCTGCGGCGAGCATCATCGGAACTCATCGAATCTTCTCCTGCGCTTCGGTCATCACATCGGTGGTCAGACCACGGAACTGATCGAACTGCCCCTGGGCGCCATACTTTGCCTTCAATGTTCCATACGGTGCGAACTCTGCCGATGCGGCAATAGAATTCGCTTCATTGATATAGCTGGGCAAGACATGCGCAATGGTCTGGTCGCGCCGTAGTCGCCTGGTGGTGGACCGGTGCACCGTTGAATTGGATTTGAACTTGGTAATCACCACGCCCAGTTCGATTACAGTGCGACCAATCTCCTCACCGAAGCGACGTACCCGACTCTGAATCTGCGGAATCCCATACGTGGACAGATGATCCGGAATGGTCGGGATGATGTAGGCATCGGCGGCCGCAAGTCCGTTAAGTGTCACCGGACCAATGGTGGGCGGGCAATCGATCAAGACGTAATCATAGAAACCGATGATCGGGGCAATTGCCTTGCGTAGAATAGTCACCGCGCCCTTGGGGTCTCTGCCGCCGACGCGCATCGCGCTCAGCTCCTCTTGAACTTCGATGAGGTCGAGCGACGACGCCAGCAAGTCCACCGTAGTCACTCGCGTCACCGGCGACACTCCCCGCTGGATCGAGCGGTCCAGATCGAAGTAACTCGTCCCACTGATGGCATCGGCAAACAATGCGGCCAGCGTGCGCCCGTTGGTATTCAACTCGAACCACCGGGCCTCACTGATCATCATGGTGGTGAGGTTAATCTGGGAATCGAGATCGATCAGCAGCACCCGCTGGCCAAACTCGGCTGACATGAACTCCGCGAGTCCGGCCGTCACCGTGGTTTTCCCGACACCACCTTTCAAACTAATGGTGGCGATCACCTTGGCCATCACAGCTCCCCTCGTTGGTTCCGATCAGGCATCGATAATCGCGCCCGCACCCGATTGTTTGGTGGTGAAGCCAATCTTCGGCGATGGGTCCGCCGCGTATGGGAGTGCGTAGGAAAAGAGCGTCGCCACATCGCGTGGGTTGACTCGGCCACGGTCTATAGACTTGAAGTGCCGTTCCGACTTGGGATCGCTGGCGAACAGCATAATCATAGCGCCGCGATCGGGCCGGTAGAGGCGTTGCGCCAGTGGCCCGCCCACCTTCTTCTCCGGATTTCCCGCTATGTGCTCGATCGCATCTCGTTCCCGCACGGCCGTTCCGGTGAAACCTGTCCGATAGGCAGCCTCCTGACGCTTACGGTGCACGATCGGCAGTAGCTTAGGATAGTCCCCAATCTGAATCGGCGATCGTGTCTTCGGAAGGGGAATCAACACTGCAAAGTCCGCCAACACGCCCCGTTCCATCGCGCGGACGAACGCCTCACGGTGGGGTGTGAAATCCCAATTCGTATCCCAGATGAACTGATCGACCACATCGAGGATCATCGGCGCCGGGACGATTCCATAGTGTGCATCAAATTGCCGGCTGCGGTCGTCCTTGTCGATAAAAGAGAAGCGCCCCTCCTCCTTGGCAGCATCCAGAATCGGTCTGACCGCCGCAAAGTGGGTGACGTTATTTGAACCATCTCCGCGTGGCCCCTGCATAGTGAAGCTGAAGCTCTGCCCACCCACACTCCGATACGCGAGCTCCGCGTTGTACATCTTGTTTCCGGCAGTTGGTTTGAGCCACGGCAGCCGTTGAAACACCATGGGCGGCACGTCGCGTGGAGTCACCATCGGTTCGCCATCGGAGTTGAGCCCTTTGAAGCGGTCCAACTCTGCGCGGAATTCTTCCTCGTCTTCGACGACCGCCTCGAAGGCACGGTACAGATCAAACAGCCTCCCGGCAGGACCTGGTACTTCACGACCGATAAAAAGCCGTACCAGATCACGGTAACCAGGACGAAAGCCGAACCAACGTCCCATCTGCATGAGTGTGTCCGCCTGGGCGGTACGGCGAGTGTAGTAGGTCGTGGTCAACCCCTCTACCGTGAAACCGCGACTCAGCTTGGTACCCCCGACAAGAATCTTCCACACCCGACGCTGCTGGAAATTGAGCGGTTCCTGTTGATAGTCCTTGTCGGCATCACCGTTGACGACGATGACCGGTGCCATACCCTCGCCGATCCGGTCGCAAGCCGCCCCGATGAATGGCACCAAATCATCAAAAGTTTCTGCGGACACCACGCCAGGAGCGGCGCGGCACTCCGATACTGGGCGGAAATCGTTCTCCCACAGCTCTTCCAACCGGCTCAGGCTTACCGCCTGACTATAAGCGGCAGTCTTCCACAAGGTAGTGAAATCATCCGCAAGGGCACGGTGCTCACTCTGCTTCACCGACTCATGAACGAGCATCGTGTGATGGCGGAAATCTCCCTTCACGCCCCTATGCTCACGGAATAATTTCACCGCACCCGCCAACACGAAGGAATCGAGGGCACGAAGACGCTCCGCGTCGCGATCCTGATCGCACTGCGGTCTCAGGTCTCGCACAAAAGCCTTTTCGTTGGAGTTGGCCACCGTTGGTACGACGCCTTCATCAAAATCGTTGCCGCGATCATGGAAATCGGCGCCACCCATGTACTCCGTGGGGCGGTCCAGGCTAACGATGAAATCGCTCGGGAAGATATTCACCTCATCCTCGGGATCAACGAAGACATTCGCGAAAGGGGTAGCCGTATAGCCCACATATTGGGCCCTCTTCAACAGGCCGAGAAGGCCAGCTATATGACGATTGATCGCAGTGCGACCGACCCGTCCCTCGACGAACTTCTTGGGATTCTCGGTGTTTACCGATGCCTGGTCAGCTTCGTCGTCGATGATCAACGTAGGGATCTGATCGAGCGCAGTCGGAATCTTGCCAACATCGGCGACGAGCTTCTGCAGCACCAGCGCATTCTTCTTGACGACCGCGACACGTACGTTGCTGGCGAACAAATTCACCGGATCAATCAGGGGGCGCCCGTGATCGACAAACTCGTAATGCAGCGTACCGATCCCCTTCGCCAGCGCCTGATAATCATCGACAGCACCGGTGAGACGACGCACTGCCGGGGCATCGTTGGAGTGATTTGGGTCGACGACATGCTCAAGGAACTTGCCATCAAGCCAGTCCTCGTCATTCTCATACTCCGTGGGATCGATGTTCTGCACACCGATCAGTTCCATATCGAGTCGGCGTTGCGTCTGACTGCGGAGAAGTTCGATGGTTCCGGTGAGCACAATAATCAGGCGGTAACCCGCATCCATCGCCTTCGCCACCACACCGGTGAAATTGGCGGTCTTACCGCTCTGCACATAGCCAACGACAAGCCCCTTCGATTGGTAGGGCTCCTCCCTCGTCGGATCGGCGAGCCGTTGCACGACCTCGGAAGTCGCGATATCGAGCGCATCGATCGTCTGGTTGTCCCAGCCCTTACCAGAAAGCACGCCGCGGTATGCACGCCAATAAAAGTTGCGTTCGGATCGACGCTCTAACGTGTACCACGGCTCCCATGGCTGTTGCGCCGCTATCACTGTCGGTCCGCCGGCGATCGGGAATCGTGCAGTGAGCGGACTGAACGCAGCCGCCGGAATACCAAGCCGGCTGTAGATGAGCTCGCGACGCGACACGGATAGTGGTTCAGAATCATCAATCCACGGCGCTGTCCGCTCCACGTCCCATCGGGTGAGCGCCGATCGTACGGCCGTTCCCACCGCAACCGCCTGCTCATCGATAATGACGTCGACGACGGTCTCAATATCCACCGGATTGTGCCCGGTATCGATAAGTCGACCGCATACGGCACCCAGCACCCGAGCGGGTGGATGGTCAGGATTGAACTCACGGACGATCGCGTCCATCAACACCTCGATCATCGTCCGTCGACCTCCTCAGCCACCATCGCCGCTATCAGTACACGCTGCCAGGCGGCGATCTGTTCACTCTGCCTGGCACTATGCCGCACAACATCGAACATGTCCTGCGTAAGCAGGAACACCAGCGTGCGGAGGAGCGGAACCTCGACGTCGGATTGTTTTCGCCCACCGAGCCGCCGCCGGTAGCGAGAGTTAATCCATAACGCGCGGTTGTCGAGATCGACGTCGAAGAACTGGTCCGCCTTAAGTACCCTCCAGCCAATGTCAACCGGGTCTGCAGTCTCAGAAAATGTGAAGGTATCGGCAAACTCATCGGCAACTTCGTCGGGCAGCCCCGCCCCTGGTTCGACCACAGTGATCGGCTTGTGCTCTCCCCGACGCGCCACTTTCAACACCCGGGCGGCATCCTCGAGGTAGCCCGCAGTCAGGACCTCGTAAAGTGCCGCTGTGATCGTCGCGTCGAAGACGACTCCGGCCTTCTCCGGGTTGATCGTGACATGGTCACTGAGCACCTGATTCAAGTCGATTTCAACCCTGGCCAGCGCCCATTCAGGCCGCGGGCGTAACACCCCGAGCCAACCCCCACAATTGAGCAGTCGATCATTGCGATAGACAAAGAATCCCTGCGCTTCACGCCCCGGCGATCCGCCGATCTTGAATTCCAGCCCACCTGCACGGGCCGGCCACACATGGAGCGTCATCGACATCCCGATCCCCAACTCGACCACGCGCGGATACCCGACGGCACCAGACCGCCGATACCCGAATGGGTCGATGGCGCGCACTAACCGCGGCGCACCGGGCCGTGAGACTGCAGCATCGAACACGTCAATGGTGATAGTGAGGCCAGCGTCGAGCAACCGATGAAAGACCAGACCGAGCCACACCTGCACGTCATTGATCGCTGTTTCCAGCCACTCGACCTGTTCGTCGGTGGATGCCGACAACGGAAACGTTCGGACGCCCCGCCATTCAACAATCGTTCCACTCGTAAAAGGGAACCGTGGCTTCATCTCCGCGAGGACATCCTCCGCAACCCCGGTCGGCAGCCACTCGACAACCGGAGCGTCATGGCGCCCCGTCACTGACAGTCGGCATGCAGCCGAATCGGAGCCTGCACCATGCGAGTACACCGCCAATTCGTTGGCCTGGCTGAACGATGCAGCTTTCATACCTACGCCGAAGTGCCCGTGATCGCGGTCGTCATGAAGCCGACCAACTCCATATAGGACAGCCGACTCCATTGTGGCTCTGGTCATCCCGTGTCCGTCGTCCACGATCTGCACACCTTGGATCAAACGCCCGGACTGCACGAAGCGGATCAGGACATGCCGAGCCCCGGCGTCTATACAGTTATCCACAAGGTCGGCTATCGCGGTAACCAGGGTGTGATGAAGCCCTAGTGCGCGCGACACAGCCGCAATTTCATCGGTCATTGCGGCACGAACACCCATTTATCTTCCAACAATTGAGCCACCGGCTCGTCACGTGATTGAAAGATTCGCAGAATGTTACGTGGCTTCGAGTCACTTGGAAGCCCCACGGCACTTGCCACTATCCCGACCAGCTCAGATTCGGCCACGTCGTCAGGCGCGCGATGCCCCAGGAGTGCAAGGGCTCGACGCAGCGGGTCTCTGGTAGCCGAAGGCGACTGCGGAACGATGTCAAATCCCGAAGAATCCGAAAATGTCAGGAAAACAACGTCTTTCGGTTGCACTCCAAGCTCGGCAAGAAACCTCCTGATCGTTCCGCACGTCGGGCTGACACCTGTCCACCGAATCGTTTGTGGCCCAAGCTGACTGGCAATCTCTCGAATTGTCCCCGGCCGGCATCCGAAGGCGAGAGCAACTCCGGCAGGAATCGCAACGCCCGCACCCCGCAGATGATTCGACGACACCACCATCCGGTAACACCATCTACCATCAACCCGGTACAGGCGCCGCGTTCGCCGGATATCTTTACTCTTCGCCACGTTCGGGGGCTCAGTCGTCGACGCCCCCACTGCCAGTGCCCACCGCCCCTCACGCATACAAACCCGTTCATCGTCGGCCAGAACGTGGAGCACCGAGGTCGGGGACTTATCTGTATCGAGGATCTCGACCAGTTCGCCGATGGAGAGAGAAGTACCAAGCGCTTCCAGGATTCCAACAGCATGGTCGGCCATCCGCCGAGTATCCAGCAAAACATGCCCGGCAACGACGCGAATCTCACAATCATGCAGCCAGCGCACTGCGTCCTCGGATGCCAACCCGAGTGTCTCAGCGGCGATATCCATCGCCACAACACCATTCTCGGATTCAAACTGTTCGAGCATGGTGATTGTCCGCGCCTTGGCTGATGCAAGGTCAGGCGTGACCGCCCACGACCCAATCACTTCGAAGTAGTCATCGAGGCGATCAAGCACCAGCCACAACGGCACACCCAGACTCGGAACAATCTGTTCGAGCACTGGATGCTGGCGGAGCAACCTGTCCAGCGGGGCCACCGGTGCGATCTCCGTGCGAATACTGGCAAGAAGCCCCCCTGCGGCGGTATCGAATCCGCACTTCGACGCAAAGTCGTTCTTGATTCCGGCCGCTATCACACCCGCCCGACTCTTGCTCACGTGCAAACGCGAACTCAATTCGCCCATCGATATCGGTGCTAAAGACATCAGATACGAACGCAGTACCACCTCTTGCCGTTCATCAAGCTGTTCAATGAGGTTCTCGATCTCATCGATCGGATTCGGTTCAACCAGGTCATCGAGGTCCCGGCCGGTGACCGCGGCCAGGCGCGCAGCCGCCTCTTGCACCGGCTCCGGAACGTCATCCTCGAGGGCAACCTCGATCAGCTGATCATCCGGGTGCGCACGCAACCGTCGCCAACGCGCCAGCAATCGCAAGTCATCGACCACCTGTGCAGCAACGGGGTTCTCAGTCTCCTCATCCGAGCCGACGCCGATTGCGGGAGCGACCCGGAGGGCCGCACCAACAATCGCCCCCGCAATGAGCTCAACGGACTCCAAACTGGTCCCGCGGAGGGCCAGCATTGTCCGAACATCGGCAGCCAACAGAACGGCGACGAAGTCACGTGCCGTCAGTCTGCGAATCACGGTCTCCGCGCGCGGGCCAAGCCTCAGCGACGCGAGTGGGATCGACCGGTCAAGTCCGGGCATGAGCTCACCGAACGCTGTTCGGCGGTGTCTGCGCACAATGAGACGCCCCAACTCCGTCACAAGCTCCCCGAGGTTTACACCCGCCGCGGTTACGCGCGGGCTATCGGAGATCCACCAATCCGGCACACCGGGAACAAGTGCCTCAAGGTAAGCAGCGTCCGCCGACTCGTAGGAGTCAAGCCAAGGAAGCAGATCGACCCACACATCGTCGCGCAGATCATCCGGACCGATTTCTGACAACCCGAACACCATCGGCGGAGTCCTTTCGACGCCCCGTCCGCTACACCTGTGTCGGGGCTAGGCGTGGTCTACTCGCCAGCCGAGCCTCCTACCTCGCCAATCTAAGCGAGCCAGCCCAGCTGCCCCGTCCAGGCTAACCCCGCGGCAGGAGCGTCGTCGCGGATAACCGTCGCCTGGATGAGGCCGTAGGGGCGGTCGTCGGCGTGGAACACCTCGTTATTGTTCTCCAGCCCAAATGGGGCGAGGTCATAGACGAAGTGGTGTTTGTTGGGCGCCGACAATTTGATTTCGGCGATCTCGGGATACTCCTGCAGTACCGCAGTCCCGATCTCGTAGAGGGTCTGCTGCAGGGCCAGAGAATGCACCGTCGCGAATTTCGCCACAATGATCGATTTAACTCCGGCATAGACGCCATCCCAATCAACCTCGGTGCCGAGGTAGCGCCACTTGGCCGCCAGCGACGTCGCCATCACCCGATCGGATGTCGGTTCGAGCACCGTGTACTTGTCGACGAGAAAATCCTTGAACTCCGAGCCGGTCGACTTCAGTACCACCAGTTCCTTGAGGCCACTGACGACGTACGTCTGCTGCTCGTCGCCGACACCGTCCACCGTGATATCGGTGGTGCGGACTTCCTGCCCCTTGCGAATCCACGTGTGGTTATGTTCGACGCCGTCGACAACGGCTCTCTCCCAGTCGTATTCGTCAATCTCCAGACGTGCGCCGACAACCGGCTCGAAATCGTCGACGAAATGCCGGGCCAGCGCCAGCCCGTACTCCTCGATGGTGGAGATGCCCACCTCTTTGGCATAGGCGTAGATCGTTTGCTTCTGAGTATCGGTAGGGAGCACCTTGGATTGATCACCCTCGGTGTGGGCGGCGGCGAAATCACCGCGCAACGCACTCCCCACCCGAACGTCCTTGATCTCGTGCCGTTCGGTGTCGCGGTAGATCCGCACCACCCGGTTCTCCGCCTTGCCGTACTGATTCTCGCCGAGCACAATCGCCATGACCCACCTCTTCTTCGATGACCGGCGCATCGTCGTCGAACACGCCGACGGAGCCGAGCCACCGGAAAGTCCGACTCCGTGCTCTCCTACCCTAGTGCCGTCGTATTGCCACGGAGATGCCATGAGGTTTCCCATCGGGCCACCGCGGGGACATATATTTCTGCCGCGCAACGCGAGCCGCAGCGGGTCAACCAGGCATCACCGACCACCCGAGAGATCACCTCGGCCAGCAATAATGCTGGCACACATGACGACGGTCCCGCCTCCCACATCGGGAGACGGGACCGTCGTATTATGTTGTGCCGCCGCCGATTACCGAGACCAGCGGCGAAAAATCACCAGCTCGACTTCTGCACGCCCGGAAGCTCGCCGGCATGCGCCATCTCACGCAGGCACACGCGGCACAGGCCGAACTTGCGGAACACCGCATGCGGCCGGCCGCAACGATTGCACCGGGTGTAGGCCCGCACGGCGAACTTGGGCTTCTTGTTGGCCTTGTTGACCAGAGCCTTCTTTGCCATCAGTTGTCCTTCACGGAGTTGTCTTTGAACGGAAAGCCGAGGTGACGCAGCAACGCACGGCCCTCGTCGTCAGTCGTCGCCGAGGTGACGACGGTGATGTCCATACCCCGCGGCCGGTCGATCTTGTCGATGTTGATCTCATGGAACATCGACTGCTCATTCAGACCGAAGGTGTAGTTGCCATTACCGTCGAACTGGCGGTCGGAGAGTCCACGGAAGTCACGGATACGCGGCAAGGCGATCGACACGAGACGATCCAGGAATTCCCACATACGGTCGCCACGCAGGGTGACGCGGGCACCGATGGGCATGCCTTCACGAAGCTTGAACTGCGCGATCGACTTGCGCGCCCGACGGATCTCGGGCTTCTGGCCGGTGATCAGCTCAAGGTCAGCGACGGCACCGTTGATGAGCTTGGCGTCGCGGGCGGCGTCGCCGACACCCATGTTCACCACGACCTTCACCACGCCCGGGATCAGCATCACGTTGGCGTAGTCGAATTCCGTGTTCAGCGCGTCCTTGATCTCCTCGCGGTAGCGAGTCTTGAGCCGCGGCGTGATCTTCTCGGCAGAGCTGCCGTTAACAGTTTCAGTAGTGGTCATCTCAGATGTCCTTCCCGTTCTTGCGGGAAATCCGGACCTTCTTGCCGGTCTCCTCATCCACGCGGTATCCGACGCGGGTGGGGTTGCCGTCGGAATCCACAACCATCACGTTCGAGACGTGGATGGGGGCCTCCTGGGTCACGATGCCGCCAGAGGATGCGCCACGCTCGTTAGCCGAGGCGGCGGTGTGCTTCTTGATGCGGTTGACGCCCTCGACGAGAACACGCTGCTCCTTCGGGAAGGCCTGAATAACCTTGCCCTTGGCGCCTTTGTCCTTGCCCGAGATGACGATCACGGTGTCACCCTTGTGCACCTTCATGTCAGATCACCTCCGGTGCCAGCGACACGATCTTCATAAACTTCTTCTCACGCAGCTCACGGCCAACCGGGCCGAAGATGCGGGTACCGCGGGGGTCGCTCTCATTCTTGAGAATGACGGCGGCGTTCTCGTCGAAACGGATGTAGCTTCCGTCCGGACGGCGGCGCTCCTTGGTGGTGCGCACGACGACTGCCTTAACGACCTCTCCCCGCTTGACGTTGCCGCCGGGGATGGCGTCCTTGACAGTGGCGACGATCACGTCACCAATGCCGGCATAACGCCGAGACGAGCCGCCCAGCACACGGATGCACAAGATTTCCTTGGCTCCGGTGTTGTCGGCGACCCGCAGGCGAGATTCCTGCTGAATCACTTGCTTAGTCTCCTTGACCTGGATGTCATCGACACGGCAGACCCACCGGGATGGATCATGCGTATCTGTACGCCGGATTTCCGACCCGACGCACACGGTCTGTTGCCACCGACAGGCGCCTGCCCGGGGAGTTTCACGTCACTACGACGTTCTCTCCAGTGGGTTCACCCGTCAGCTCGCGATATGGCTATATCGCAGGCAACCGTGCAAGTGTAGGCGAGAGCGCCGATGACCAACAAATCTCCGGACGTGCGCGACGCAGCCGTTCGGTGGCGGCTGGGCGCACGCCGACCTCAGAACGTGCCCGCCGGCGCGGTGAATCCATCCTCGAAAGCAACCGCGTCCACAAACTCCACCGGCACTCGCTGCCCCGACCGGACAGCACGCTCGACCGCGAACAGCGTCGAGATCACCGCCGCCGCCCACACGTCATCGACGTAGGTCGGTTGCGCATCGGCCGCGGCTTTGAGCAAGGCGATCACGCCGACACCACGCCCGGCGACCGCACCCTCACCGGTATCTCCCGTACCGGAGTCGGCCAACTCCTCAACGGTCCCGTCCAGGTGGCGGTACTGCGCCGACCCATCGAATCTGTTCGGATCGGGAAATATCACCGTCCCCTTGTCGCCGGAGATCTCAAGTATCCCGGCCCGCCGCAGGGCACAATCCCAACTCAATACGACCGTCGCCACCGCGCCGCTCTCGAATTCGATATGCGCACTCACATGCGTATCGACGTCTACCGGGAACACCGTCTGCCCGGATTCGTCGGCTAAAGCGATCCGGGTGGTGCGCGAACGTCCGCCGACTGCGCTGACCGCCACCGGCTTACCCAGCGCCTGGATCAGTACCGTCACGTAGTAGGGCCCCATATCCAGCACGGGCCCCGCGCCTGCCGCGAAAAACGGGGCCGGACGCGGATGCCATCGCTCCGGTCCCGCACTTTGGAATATCGCCAGCGCATGTGTGGACGTCCCGATCCTCCCGCCCCGGACTGCCGCTATCCCCGCCTGTGCGATCGGGGATAGCACCGTGTCGGGCGCACTGCCCACACGCCGCCCTACCTCGCGGGCCGTACGGATGATGTCACGCAGTTCGTTGTCATCAAGACCGAGCGGTTTCTCACTCCACACATGCGAGCCCGCCCGCAATGCCCGCAGGGTGAGGGCCGCATGCTCGGAAGGCGGCGTCAGATTTACCACCGCATCAACCTTCACCGGGCCAAGCAACTCATCCGGATGGCCCCATCGAGGCACCGCGAACGCCTCCGCCCGCGTCTGTGCCCGCGCCGGCTCTATATCCGCAATCCAGGCAACCGAGATGTCATCGGCCGCAGTCAGAGTCGTCAAGTACGCCGGACTGATCACCCCGGCGCCCACGACGCCAACAGTCCAACTCATCGCCGTTCCTCCAGATTCCGTAGGAAATCCGCACTGCGTCGGATCGCTTCGAAGACGTCGCCGTCGTATCGATCGAATTCGATCACCGCCTCGGCAGCGGTCGCGTCGAGTACCGATTCGACGGCGAGGCCGCCGTCGCCCAGCGGCACCTGACCACTTCCATCACGTGCGAAACCACCGTCTTTGAGGTGTACCTTGCGGACCCGAGTACCCAACTGCCGCAACAATTGCGGCACATCGACTCCGGCAGAGGCGGCCCAATACGTATCCACCTCAAGAAAAGCCTCGGAATCCAGGGCATCCACAAATTCATAAAAGTGCGGGCGTCCACCTTCTCCGGATTCGGTGAATTCCCACCAATGATTATGGTATCCGAGACTAATACCATACGTCTGTGCAATCGGCACGGCCTCGTTTATCAACGCGGCCAATCGGGCACCCACATAATCTGCCGGTGGTATTTTTCCCGGCGCACCCGGACCTCGCGGAAGTATCAATTCGGTCAGTCCCAGATCCGCGGCCAGCGCGACTACCCGTTCAACCTCATCGCGCCGCAGCACGCCCTCATCGTCAAGAACGATGAATTGCGCATGCGCGCCAGCCAGACCAAGGCCACCGTCGGACAACGCCCGCACTGTGTCCGCATCCGGCCCCAAACCACCGAGGCCGAATAATTCCACCGCACCGATGCCCACTGCCAGCAGTTTGCGACGAACCAGATCCGGATCTTGCACGAACGATTCACGCACCGAAAACAACTGCACCGTGGATACGTCAACGGACATGATCCATACACTCTCTTCCTATTTTGCAAATAACCACAATAAACCACCACCGGCCATTTCACCCGGGTCATCCGCCGCGTTGACTGTTCAGGCACCTCCAGTTATCTGCATGCGGTCAGCCATTATTCGAGGAAAGACGACGTGACCGGCGTTGCTGCTGCACATCGATATCGAGCACCGGAGACGATTCGAGGAGCCGACGAGTATAAGGATGCCGCGGGCTCTGGATCACCTGCGTGACGGGACCATCCTCAACGAACCTGCCTTGTTCGAGCACCGCGACATCGTGACTGATATGGCGCACCACATCGGTGTCGTGGGAAATGAAGAGATAGGACACACCGAGTTCCTGCTGTAGAAGTAGGAAAAGATCGAGAATTCGGGCTTGCGTGGTCAGATCGAGCGCACTGACCGGCTCGTCACACACGATGACTTCCGCCGATCGCGCAATGGCACGGGCGATCGCGATACGCTGACGCTGACCGCCGCTGAACTCCGCCGGCGCACGCTCGGCGGCATCGCGGGTGAGTCCGACAAGATCGAGCAATTCCTCCACACGACGCCGAATACTCGCCGCAGACTGTCCGCGTAGTGGCTCGGCGATAATCTCCCCGACGAGCAACCGAGGATCGAGCGAACCGTAGGGATCCTGAAACACCGCCTGCAGGCGCTCGGCGAGGCGTCGCCGTTCGGTACGGCCAACGTTGTCGATACGCGCACCGTCAAAGTGAATGCTGCCGGCAGCCAATGGAACCAACCCAAGTATCGCCTTGCCGAGAGTTGATTTACCCGAACCCGATTCACCGACAAGGCCAAGCGTTTTACCCGGATCGATACGTAACGACACGTCGTGCAATACCCGTCGACGCCGGCGCGCCGTGCCGTATTCCACTACCACCCCGGCGACGTGCACCAACGGCAGATCCCGGCCCACCACATCAGTCATGATCCGCCTCTACAAACGGTGCACGCGAACGACGTAACCGATTGCGGGTCGATCATCGTCAACGGCGGATGCCCTGCCACGTGCGCATTGAGCAATGCCTTCGTGTACGGATGTCTCGGTCGAGTAAGCACGTCACGAGCGGATGCGTCTTCGACGACGCCGCCGTCCGACAGCACGACCACCCGATCGCAAATATCGGCCACGACACCGAAATCATGGGTCACGATGAGGATCGAGGTACCGCTGTTGGCTCGAATACCGTGCAGCAGATCGAGAATCCCGGCTTGGACCGAGACGTCGAGAGCTGTCGTCGGTTCGTCGGCCACGAGCAGATCCGGGCCGGAGCCGATCGCGCCGGCGATGAGCACGCGTTGCGCCATGCCGCCGGAAATCTGCCACGGGTGGCTACGTGCGACTCGCTCCGCATCGGCGATGCCCACCTCGGCGAGCAGTTCATACACGCGGCTACGCGCGGCCCGCACCGACAGCCCGCCCACCGTCCGCAGCGGTCGGGCCAGTTGCGCACCGATGGTGGAGTTGGGATCGAGATTGGCCATCGGTTCCTGTGGCACAAAACCAACCGTGCGTCCGCGCAATGCCCGGGAGGTGGTCTGGTCGAGCGTGCCGTCGGCCGCCACCAGCTCGCGGCCCGCTACCCGATACGAGCCGCGGACCCGCGCGGTGGCGGGCAGTAATCCCAACGCGGACAACGCGATCTGCGTTTTACCCGAACCCGATTCACCGACGAGCCCCACGATCTCGCCCGGACCCACCCGCAAATCCACGTCATGTACGACGGCCCTCACGCCGGCCGGACCGGGATACACCACGTGGTAGCCCCGTACCGCCAACAACGCATCGTCATCAGCGTCGTCCACCCGTTCGGCGGCCCCGGCGACATTCACCGGCTCCGGCTCCGGTCCCTCCGTGCGCGGCGCGGCCGGCCGCGCGCCGCGGGGCCGCTCCGATGTCAACTCCAGCACATCGCGCAGGGCATTACCGACAATTGCCAGACACACCACCGTCACAACGATCGCAACGGCCGGCCAGACGAGCAGTTCGGGTGCGATATAGACATTGCGGAAACCTTCGCTGAGCATCGAACCCCAGTTGGGCACCAGGGGGTTACCCAGTCCAAGAAATTCCAGTCCGGCCTGCACCGCAACCGCTACCCCGGCCACTTCGACGAGTTGGACGATAAGCGGCGCACGCACGGCGAGCAACACATGCCGACGGACGATCTCACCACCGCCGATCCCCGATACACGTGCGGCATCGACATATGCCGCGTCGCGCACCCCCGCAGTGACGCTGCGTACCAGCCGGAAGAACGACGGCGCGATATGCACTCCGAGCACAACCATCGTCGCCACAATCGACGGGCCGAAGGCGGCCCGGGCGGCCAGCAGGATGACCATGGTCGGTGAGGCGATGATGACAGCGGCGATGGCCGAGAGCCCAAGATCGGTACGGCCGCCCCGATAGCCGGCGAAAAGCCCTGCGGGCACCCCGATGATCACCGAGGTGAATACCGCGAGGGCGGCCGCGGTGAACGTCGTGCGTCCACCGTGGAGAAGTCGTGACCACACATCCCGGCCAGCGCTATCGGTGCCCAGTAAATGCGACCCGGACGGACCCTGCAGAACCGCCGATAATTCCGTGGCATTCGGGTCGTGCGATGCCAATAACGGAGCCAATAAGCATGATCCGATGATCACTGCCAGGATAACTATGCTGCACATACCGAATGGATCGGTAACAAGCGCCCGCAGGCGGTTGCGGCGACGCGCCGACGACCATGAATGCGGTGACGGATCTTCTTGTCGGAGTGATGTCATCGTCGGCTCCGGGTGGCAGGGGTGAGCACGCCGGTGAGGAAATCAGTCAACACCGTGACCACAACAACGATCAGTACCGAGTAGACGACAACCCCCATAACCAGCGGCAAATCACCCGCGCTGGTAGCACTCACGGCGAGAGTTCCGATACCGGGCAGCGCGAATATTTGCTCCAGAACCACCGCTCCGCTGAGTAAACCCACGAATTGTAAGCCGAATACCGCCAGTCCGGCCGGTGCCGCGGCACGCAATGCATGTAACCAGATCACCTGCCATTCGGCGATTCCCCGACTCCGCAGCGTGATAACCCAGGGCAGTGCAAGGGTGTCACGAAGTGCGCCGCGCACCTGCTGGGCGGCCGTGGCGGTCATCCCCAGGATCAACGCGGTCGCCGGCAGGATCAATGACCACAACCACGGGCCGATGCCGTGGGTGATCGGGGTGAACCCGGTGGCCGGGAACAACCGCAGGCGCACCGCGAATAGCGTCACCAGCACGATACCCACGACGAATCCCGGAATCGACGAGAACAACAATGAACCCGCCTGAACGATCCGGTCGCTCCAGCCGCCGCGCACCGCGGCGATCACACCCAGCGCAGTGGCCAATACCGCCGCGGCCACCGACACCAGGATCACCAGCGACAAAGTGACCGGCAGTCGGCTGAGCACGAGCGTCGACACCGAGACCGATTTCGACCACGACACCCCGAGGTCACCGACCGCAGCGTGTCCCAGCCAGTCGATATAGCGCTGCGGTAGCGGCCGGTCCAGACCGAGTTCGGCCGCCTTACTCGCGACCTGGGCGGGGGTGGCGAGATCCCCGAGCAGGTTACGGGCAATATCGACTCCGGACGCATAGACCAGGACAAACGTCGCGCTGGTCAATGTCACGAACATGGCCACACCGACGGCCACACTACGCAGAGCGAATCGGATCATCCCGCTGGCGAGTAGTTGTAGATCGACGGAGCCGCCTGCTGTGCCTGATTCACCACCGAGACCGTCTTTGCGTTGTACCCCCACAGCACCGAGGAACGAAACCACGGAGCGAACCATGCTTGGTCAACGACGTATTTATTGAGTTCCCGCGCTACCGGCGCAACCGCGGCGCTATCACCGCCATTCTGAATCCGTCGGGTCAGCTCGGCAATATTCTTATCCTTGGTATGCAATAGGTTGTAGGTGGAATCAGGCAGCAGGGATTGTCCTATATTTTGGAATGTATTCGGCTGGAACAGGTTAATCAGACTCAGCGGGAACTTTCCGGCAAAAACATCGGCAACTTGCGCATCACCGGGAACCGACACCGCGGTCGCCTTGATACCAACGTTGGCGAACTGATTAATAAGAACGGGGATCTCCGCTGCGTCGGTGTAATTCGCCCAGTAGGTGAACTTTAGCGAGAATCCCTTGGCGTAACCCGCCTCGGCGAGCAGCTTCTTTGCCTTATCCGGATCATAGGAATATCTGTTGTCCAGACTCTTGTCATACGCTGTCGAATCGGGTCCGAAGATCTGCGAGGTGACCGTGCCGTAGTTGCCGTAGATTTTCGACAGTATCGACGGGGAGTCAATCGCGTAGTTGATGGCTTGACGAACCCGCACGTCCGCGAGTGCCGGAACCAAAGTTCCAGCCCGGTCAGAGATTACGAAACCCCGCCAGTTGATGGGATTGTCGAGAATTTTCAGACCCGACTTCTTGGCTTCGCCGGCACTCTTGACATCGAGGACCGCTGCGTCGACCTGACCTGACACCAGTGCGTTGAGCCGCGCCGTCGAATCGGGCAGATAGTTGATCTCAATCCGATCATACTTCTGCACATCCGGGTTCCAATAGCCGCTTCGTTTCACGAAGACGTACTTATTATCGACCGAAGAACTGCTCGTATCCAACGTGTACGGTCCCGAGCCAACCGGGTTGGATGCCAGCGCATGGGTACCCACTGCCCGACCACTGGCAATCAGTCCGGCAGCATTAGCCAGATAGTTCAACAGGGCCGGATCGGGGACGCTCAAATTTATCTGGACGCTGTGCGGTCCATTGGCTTTCACGCTCGAGACATTCGCCAGAGAGGTGGCCGAGGAACCGGTGCCGTGCCGGAACGCATCGAGATTCTTCACCACGACATCCGAGTCGAGTTCAGTACCGTCACTGAACGTCACGTCATTTCGCAAATCAAGCACAAGCTGCGTACTATCCGCATTATACTGCCATTTCGTTGCCAGCCAGGGAGCTAACGTTCCGTCGGCATTCTTGCGGAGCAGTGTGTCATAGACCGCTTGATATGTCGGAATCAAATGCCCTTCACTGGCTTGCGTCGGATCCCATGAACTAAATGGTGTCGCCGTGCCAATTTTCAACGTACGAGAATCCGAATCACCGGACGGCCCCGACGAGCAAGAGGCCAGTGATATAGATGCCGCCACAGCTAAACCAAGTGTGGCTGCCGCATATTTTCTCAGCCTCATGCGCCCTCAAGCTTTCTAAAAAATTAATTAGCCAGATCCATCTCCGGTGAAGAGGAGTACGCCGCTGCGAATTAACCGCACCTCAATACCGCAGTACGACCGCTCTAAAATCCACAATATTTTCCGCACACAGTGGATACAACAATCACTGTCATTGGTATTTCTTATCGAAACCCATAACGAGTGCGTACCCAGGCGGGTTAGGTGCCAGCACCTCCCCCGGCCACGCGGTAGCGTGTCTGTTATCGACCACTCGCAGGCAGGAGGATGATGCGCCGACCCTATCTCGTCCGGCTGATCTGGATCGGCGTATTCATCGCACTGACCGCCAGCGCACCCCCGGCGCTGGCCGCGCCCATCTCCCGCATCATCAGCGTCACCCGCGACGATGCACAGCAGGTGACTGCGAGGGTCTACTCGGCGTCGATGAATCGCACCATCCCGATCACCGTCCTCACCCCGAAAGATCCCAGCAGACCCGCACCGATGCTCTATCTCCTCAACGGTGCCGGTGGCGGGGAGGATGCGGCCAGTTGGGAAGCGCGTACGAGCTACAAACATTTTTTCGCCGACAAAGATGTCTATGTGGTGACTCCGATCGGCGGTGCGTTCTCCTATTACACCGACTGGCAGCGCGACGATCAGGTCCTCGGCCGCAACAAGTGGCAAACCTTCCTCACGCGTGAGCTTCCGCCCCTACTCGACGCCCGTTTCCCAACGACCGGGGCAAAAGCTGTCGCCGGTATCTCCATGGCCGGTACCACCGTATTCAACCTCGCCATCGCCGCACCCGGGCTCTACCGCTCAATCGCCGCCTTCAGTGGATGCGCACGCACCAGCGATCCGATTGGCCAGCAGTACGTCCGCGTCGTGGTGGAAGCTCGCGGCGGCGGCAACGTCGTCAATATGTGGGGTCCGCCCGGAGGCCCCGGCTGGCTGGCCAACGACCCATACCTCAACGCGGCGAAGCTACGGGGCACCAAGATCTATCTGACCACCGGCAGTGGCCTGGCCGGACGCCACGAACAGCTGAATGCGCCTGGTATTGACGGCGACCCGGCCGTCCTGGTGAATCAGACGCTACTCGGCGGAATCATCGAGGCGGCCATCGACACGTGCACCCGCCAAATGGTCACCCGCCTCGCCCAGCTGCACATACCTGCCGAGGTCAGCCTGCGCCCAACCGGAACCCATTCATGGGGCTACTGGCAAGACGACCTCTACCGCACCTGGCCGTCACTGGCCCGCGACCTCGGTGCCTGACCCCAGAGCACACTGCCCCGTTCACCTGCCGTCGCACGTCCCGTTCAGCTGTGCGTCGCGCGCGGCCACCAGGGAGGCATGCGTCGGCGCGTCCGGTACATCGGCCGGCCGCCCCTGGGCGAAACCCTTACGCAGCTCGGGCAGCACCGCGCCCAATTCGTCGAGTTGTTCGAGCACCGTCTTCAACGGCAGACCGGCATGATCGACGAGGAATAGCTGACGCTGGTAATCGCCGAAGTATTCCCGAAATGACAACGTCCGGTCGATGAACTCCTGCGGGCTGCCGACGGTCAACGGCGTATCCCGGATGAAATCCTCCAATGCCGGCCCGTGGCCGTAGACAGGTGCATTATCGAAATAAGGCCGGAATTCGTTAATGGCATCCTGCGAATTCTTGCGGATGAAGAACTGACCACCAAGGCCGACGACCGCCTGATGCGCTTGACCATGGCCGTAATGCTCAAAACGCTCCCGATAAAGACCGATGAGCCGTTGGAAATGTTCCGCGGGCCAAAAGATGTTGTTCGCGAAGAAGCCGTCGCCGTAATAGGCGGCCTGTTCGGCGATCTGCGGACTGCGAATCGACCCATGCCACACGAATGGCGCGACGCCATCGAGCGGACGCGGAGTCGAGGTGAACCCCGTCAGCGGCGTCCGAAACCGGCCCTCCCAATTCACCACCTCCTCGGTCCACAACCGGCGCAGAAGACGGTAATTCTCGACGGCTAGCTCGATTCCGTGCCGAATATCTTTACCGAACCACGGGTACACCGGCCCGGTATTGCCACGCCCGAGCGTCAGATCGACGCGGCCGTCGGTCACATGCTGCAGCATGGCGAAGTCCTCGGCGATCTTCACCGGATCATTGGTAGTGATCAATGTGGTCGCAGTCGACAACTGCAGCGTCGAGGTCTGCGCACCGATGTAAGCGAGAGTCGTTGTCGGCGAGGAGGAGAAAAACGGCGGATTGTGGTGCTCACCGAGCGCGAACACATCCAGCCCGACATCCTCGGCCTTCTTTGCGATGGCCACAATCGCCTTGATGCGCTCATGCTCGGTCTGTGCGACACCACTTATCGGGTCCGGCGTAATGTCGCTCACCGAGAAAATCCCGAATTGCACGTTATGCTCCGTTCCCCGGTAGTGCCACAAACTGTGTAACCAGGATATTCGGACCGAAGTCCATTTTGTTCCGTCGGGTACCCATAAATACGCTCTGACCTGCCTAGGTTAGTGTGGGCTTACCCGATCCTTGAGGAGTAGCAATGAAGCTTCGCAAATCTCTCGCCGCCGCCGCAATCGCCGGCGCGGCGCTCGTCTCGGTCGCCGGCTGTTCGGACGACAACAGCACCAGCGACGCGGCAAGCAACGCCTCTGCGGCCAGCACATCAGCGGCCAGCACATCGACAGTTATCGACGGACTCAACAGCGCCGACGCCCAGACCATCCTGCGGACCGCGCTCACCACCACCACGTCGTCGGCCGATCTTGAGAACGTCGTCGACACATCCAATCCGGCCACCAAGGCCGCGATCCAGGGATACGCAAAAGCTGCCACCGCAGCCGGCTACGGCCCCGAGGTCTACACCGTGACCAGGGTGGCAACCTCTCCCGACGAAGCCACGGCCACCGTCGCAGTCAAGAGCCCACACGCCCCGCAGCCGGTCAACATCACGCTGAGCTACGTCAACGTCGACGGCAAGTGGAAGCTCTCCGGCGACGCCGTTACCCAGCTCACCTCGATCATGGGTCACCACGGAAGCTGAGCCCGCACTATCCAGCGATCACACGCGCCGCACCGAACCACTCCGGTGCGGCGCGTGCGTGGGTTTCGGCCCACATGTCTCCGCGTCGCTAAACTGACCGGTGAGGAGGCATTATGCGCACCGAAGACGCCACCGAACCGATTACTCCAGCGGCCACCCAACGCCAACCGCGTTGGCCCGACGACGCCCCGATCCCCGAGGTCGGCGACTACTGGGATCCCAACCACGCAGACCGGTGGCAGCCCCCGCCCGTCGCGGCGATGTCACCACAGGGCGGGAGCGTCTCACCGGCCATGCACCTCCGCCAGGCACCCGCCGCCTCCGCAGCATTGGTCAGCGGACTCGCCGCACTCGCGTTAATCCCCGCCGCCGGTATCGGCGGGATCGTCGGCCTCATAGCAATCATCTTGGGCGCCACCGGGATTCGACAGATTAACCGGAATCCCACGCAATATCACGGGAACGGCAGGGCGGTGTCCGCGATCATTCTCGGCACCATTGCCGCGCTCATCGGGATTCCAGTCTTGTTGCTCGTGTTGCTACTCACGTCCGCCGTGTAAGCCCACACCGGCCGTGTGTGACGACCCGTCCGCCTCCGTCGCCTCGATCAGGCTTTTGGGTCGCAGATCGGTCCAATTCGCCTCCACGTACTCCAGGCACGCCGCACGGCTGTCCTCGCCAAAGACCTTCGTCCACCCACTGGGAATATCGGCGAACGTCGGCCACAGGGAATGCTGGTTCTCGTCGTTCACCAGGACATAGAAACGACCGTTCTCGTCATCGAACGGATTGGTCATGGCTAACGCCTCCTTAACTCGGTGTCCACATTAGCGTGGACACGATGCAGTGGGTTCGTGCGCCACCGTTGACACCGCGACCCCAACCGCGATCACGGGGGTAAGGCCAACGCCCGTACCCACATCCCCACCGATGACGGCGACCCGCCCCCTGAATCGGGAGCGGGCCGCCGTCATATGAAATGTGTTCGCGGAGAACGACTTACTTAGCCTTCTCCAGCACCTCGACCAGACGCCAATGCTTGGTTGCCGACAACGGGCGGGTCTCCATGATCCGCACGCGGTCACCGACACCGGCATCACCGTTCTCGTCGTGTGCCTTGACCTTGCTCGTGGTCCGGATGATCTTGCCGTAGAGCGGGTGGCTCTTACGATCTTCCAGCTCGACCACGATGGTCTTCTGCATCTTGTCGCTGACGACGTAGCCGATCCGCTCCTTGCGGCGGTTACGCTCCTGCGTCTGGGTTTCGGTCACCTTCTGGTCCTCACTCATGCGTCATCACCATCCGGTCCCGACGCCAGACCCAGCTCACGCTCACGCATCACCGTGTAGATCCGCGCAATCTCACGACGCACGGTCCGCAGGCGACGGTTGTTGTCGAGCTGGCCGGTGGCCATCTGGAACCGAAGGTTGAACAGCTCTTCCTTCGACTCTTTGAGCCGGTCGACCAGATCGGCGTCGGTAAGGTCACGAAGCTCGGACGCCGCTACTCCGACTGCCATCAGAACTGCTCCTCTCTGGTCACGATCCGGGTCTTGATGGGGAGCTTATGCTGCGCGCGACGCAATGCCTCACGAGCGGTCTCCTCACTGGGGTAGGACATCTCGAACAGCACGCGACCCGGCTTGACCGGAGCCACCCACCATTCCGGCGAACCTTTACCCGAACCCATGCGGGTTTCGGCAGGCTTCTTGGTCAGCGGACGGTCGGGGAAGATGTTGATCCACACCTTGCCGCCACGCTTGATGTGCCGGTTGATGGCGATACGAGCGGACTCGATCTGCCGGTTGGTGATGTACGCACCCTCGAGCGCCTGGATGCCGTAGTCGCCGAAGGTCACCTTGGTGCCGCCGGAGGCCCGGCCCTTGAGGCTCGGGTGGTGCTGCTTGCGGTGTTTAACCCGACGTGGGATCAACATGGCTAGCTCTCCTGGTTCTCTTGCGCCGGAGCGGCCTGCGGCGCAGTCGTCTCCTCGACGACCACGTCGACGACCTCGGTGGCGGCGGTCTCCGCCGCGCGGCCGGCCTCGGTGCTGGTCCCGGTGGTGCCCTGGGCACCGCTGCGACGCGGCGGCTTCTTACGGCCGCGACGGTCGTCCGACGGGGCGACGGTGTCGTCGGTCAGCTCGTGCTTCCCGCCGACGACGTCACCCTTGTAGATCCAGACCTTCACGCCGATGCGGCCGAAGGTCGTGCGGGCCTCGTACAGGCCGTAGTCGATCTTCGCGCGCAGGGTGTGCAGCGGCACACGGCCTTCGCGGTAGAACTCGCTACGGCTCATCTCGGCGCCGCCGAGGCGGCCCGAGCACTGGACGCGGATGCCCTTGACGTTCGGCTGGCGCATCGCGGACTGGATCGCCTTGCGCATCGCGCGACGGAAGGCCACGCGGTTGCTCAGCTGCTCGGCGATGCCCTGGGCCACGAGCTGGGCCTCGGACTCGGCGTTCTTGACCTCGAGGATGTTCAGCTGCACCTGCTTGCCGGTGAGCTTCTCCAGCTCGCCGCGGATGCGATCGGCCTCGGCGCCGCGGCGACCGATGACGATGCCCGGGCGGGCGGTGTGGATGTCGACGCGGACCCGGTCACGGGTGCGCTCGATCTCCACCTTGGCGATGCCGGCACGCTCAAGCCCCTGCGAGAGGAGCTTGCGGATGGCGACATCCTCTTTCACGTACTCCGCGTACTGCTTGTCGGCGTACCACCGTGAACTCCAGTCGGTGGTGATACCCAGCCGGAAGCCGTGCGGGTTGATTTTCTGGCCCACTATCAGGCTCCCTTCTTCTTCGGCTGACGCGAACGGCCGCGGCCTGCGGAGGCCTTCTCCGGCAAGCTCTCCACAACCACGGTGATGTGGCTGGTGCGCTTGCGGATACGGAACGCACGACCCTGGGCACGCGGCTGGAACCGCTTGAGCGTGGGGCCTTCGTCGGCGTATGCGGTCGACACAACGAGGGTCCGGCGATCCAGATCCTGATTGTTTTCCGCATTCGCGACAGCACTGGCGAGGACCTTGTATACCGGCTCGGATGCCGTCTGCGGCGCGAACCGCAGAATATCGAGGGCCTCGTCGACGTTCTTGCCGCGGATCAGGTCGATCACGCGACGTGCCTTCATCGGCGTGACCCGCACGAAACGCGCGGTCGCCTGGGCGGTCGGATTTTCAGTCTGCGTACTCATGATTACCGGCGCTTCGCTTTCCGGTCATCCTTGATGTGACCCTTGAAGGTGCGGGTGGGGGCGAACTCGCCCAGCTTGTGCCCGACCATGTTGTCCGAGACGAACACCGGCACATGCTTGCGACCGTCGTGGACGGCAAAGGTGTGACCGATGAAATCGGGGATGATGGTCGAACGGCGCGACCAGGTCTTGATGACCTGCTTGGTGCCCTTCTCGTTCTGCGCGTCCACTTTGGCAAGCAGGTGGTCGTCGACGAACGGGCCCTTCTTGAGGCTGCGTGGCATTCTCTAACTCCCTCCTGTGCTTATCGCTTGTTCTTGCCGGTACGACGACGCCGGACGATCAGCTTGTCGCTGGCCTTGTTCTTACGGGTGCGGCCCTCAGGCTTACCCCACGGGCTGACCGGGTGGCGACCACCGGAGGTCTTGCCCTCGCCGCCACCGTGCGGGTGGTCGACCGGGTTCATCACGACACCACGAACGGTCGGGCGCTTGCCCTTCCAGCGCATACGGCCGGCTTTACCCCAGTTGATGTTGCTCTGCTCGGCGTTACCGACCTCGCCGACGGTGGCGCGGCAGCGCACGTCGACTCGACGGATTTCGCCGGAGGGCAGACGCAGCGTGGCGTAGGTGCCTTCCTTGCCGAGCAGCTGTGCACCCGCACCCGCGGAGCGTACGAGCTTAGCGCCGCCACCGGGACGCAGCTCCACAGCGTGGATCTGGGTACCGGTCGGGATGTTGCGCAGCGGCAGGTTGTTACCGGGCTTGATGTCGGCGGCCGGGCCGCTCTCCACCACGTCGCCCTGGTTAAGACCCTTCGGTGCGATGATGTAGCGCTTCTCGCCGTCGAGGTAGTGCAGCAGCGCGATACGCGCGGTGCGGTTCGGGTCGTACTCGATATGAGCGACCTTGGCGTTGACGCCGTCCTTATCGTGCCGACGGAAGTCGATCAGACGGTAGGCGCGCTTGTGACCGCCACCCTTGTGCCGGGTGGTGATACGACCGTGCGCGTTACGACCGCCACGGCCGTGCAGCGGACGGACCAGCGACTTCTCCGGATGGTCGCGGGTGACCTCGGAGAAGTCCGCACCGGACGATCCGCGACGACCAGGTGTCGTCGGCTTGTATTTACGAATAGCCATGAGTTCTCAGTCCTTCTCTGGGGTCCCGGTCAGCCGACCGAGCCTCCGAAGATCTCGATGGGCTTGCTGTCTGCGGTCAGCGTGACGAGCGCACGCTTGGTCGCCTTGCGCTGGCCGTAGCCCGAACGGGTGCGCTTACGCTTGCCCGGGCGGTTGGCGGTGTTCACGCTCACGACGCTGACATCGAAAATCTGCTCGACGGCGATCTTGATCTGGGTCTTATTCGAGTCCGGGTGCACCAGGAAGGTGTACACGTTCCCTTCGATGAGTCCGTAGGACTTCTCCGAGATCACCGGCGCCAGGATGATGTCGCGCGGGTTGGCCTGGGTAGCCATGCTCACGCCTCCTCTGTCTCAGTGGCAGCGGAAGACTTCGTCTGCGTCGCAGCCGTATTCTGTGCGATGAACGCGTTGAGCGTCTCCACGCTGAACACCACCACGTCCGAATCGAGGACGTCGTAGGTATTGAGCTGATCGGGAGCGATCGGCAGCACATTCTGCAGGTTCGCCACGCTCTTCCACGCGGTCAGATCCTCGCGGCTCAGCACGACCAGGAACTTGCGCCGGTCGCTGAGGCTCTCCAGGAATGCCTTCGCCGACTTCGTCGACGGGGCCTGTCCGGCGACGAGCTCGGTGATGACGTGAATCCGCTCATTGCGGGCACGGTCACTGAGCGCACCGCGCAGGGCGGCCGCCTTCATCTTCTTGGGGGTGCGCTGGGAATAGTCGCGCGGCTGCGGGCCGTGCACGACGCCGCCACCGGTGAACTGCGGGGCGCGGGTCGAACCCTGACGGGCGCGACCGGTGCCCTTCTGGCGGTACGGCTTGGCGCCACCGCCGCGGACGTCGCCGCGGGTCTTGGTGGCATGCGTGCCCTGGCGTGCGGCGGCCAGCTGGGCCACCACAACCTGATGCATCAGCGCGATATTCGCCGGAACGTCGAAGATCTCCGCAGGCAGGTCAACGGTTCCGTTGGTCGTGCCTTGCGCGGTCTTGACGTCGAGCGTCAGCTTGGTCTCACTCTTGACTGCTTCGGTGCTCACTTGGTCGCACCACCCTTCACTGCGTCGCGAACCACCACGATGCCGCCCTTGCGGCCCGGGATGGCGCCCTTGATCAACAGCAGACCGGCCTCGGCGTCCACCTTGTGGACGGTGAGGTTCTGCGTGGTCACGGTGTCATTACCCATACGTCCGGCCATCCGCATGCCCTTGAACACACGGCCCGGGGTGGCGCAGCCACCGATCGAGCCGGGAGCCCGGTGCACACGATGGGCGCCGTGGCTGGCACCCAGGCCGGAGAAGCCGTGGCGCTTCATGGCGCCGGCGAATCCCTTGCCCTTGGAGGTGCCGGTGACGTCGACCAGCGCGCCGTCGGCGAAGATCTCGGCGGTCAGTTCCTGACCGATCTCGAACTCGCTGGTATCGGCGACGCGGATCTCGGCCAGGTGGCGACGCGGGGTGACACCCGCCTTGGCGAACTGGCCGGCGACCGGCTTGGTCACCTTGCGCGGGTCGATGGCGCCGTAAGCCAGCTGCACGGCGGTGTAGCCGTCGCGATCAGCGGTACGGAGCTGGGTGATGACGTTCGGGCCCGCCTGAACGACGGTGACCGGAACGATTCGGTTGTTCTCGTCGAACACCTGGGTCATACCGAGCTTGGTGCCCAGTAGTCCTTTGGTTGCGCTCTGATTGCTCATTGTTTTCTCTCGCCCCCGCCTACTGGATGTTGACGTCGACACTGGCCGGCAGGTCGATGCGCATCAGCGCGTCAACCGTCTTCGGTGTCGGGTCGAGGATGTCGATGAGTCGCTTGTGTGTGCGCATCTCAAAATGTTCGCGGCTGTCCTTGTACTTATGCGGCGAACGGATGACGCAGTAGACGTTCTTCTCGGTGGGCAACGGCACCGGCCCGACCACGCGTGCCCCGGTACGGGTCACGGTCTCCACGATCTTGCGCGCCGAAGCGTCGATCGCCTCGTGGTCATAGGCCTTGAGCCTGATGCGGATCTTTTGTCCCGCCACGCTTGTGTCCTCTTCCGTCAGTTGTTCTCGACAGACAAACACCGCGCACCTGGGCCGACGAGTTGCCGGCGGGCACATAGATCTCCGCGTGAGTCGGGGATCGACGCTGTTCATCTGTCGTTGTACGTTGGCTCAGCATCACTGCTGAGCCGGTGTGCTCCGGCACCCGCGGTCGGGCGTGTCGTGCCATAACCTCTGATTGAGGACATGAGTTACACGCCTGGTCCCGCACCGGGCCCTGGGAGTCATTCACCTGACCGGAGCCACAGAAGTACCGCGTCCGCCGGTCAAGGCAACCCGACAAGTATGCACCAGGTGGTGGCGGGATTCAAATCCAGGAGCACGACTCACACGTTGCCGCCATGGCAGCAGCCCGGACACATCTGCAGCGGGGTCACCAACCTGGCCGACGCGCCCGCGCATGGTAGCGTCGCCAGCCTGCTGATAGTGGCCAACGAGGGGCACGAGAGCTCACATCAGGAGGGCGGACGCCGTGAGTAGGGAAATGGCCAATCGGCTGGTGGCACAACTGGCCGAGACTCGCTCGGGCAACGACCGGGCGAATGTCGTCGAAGAATTGCGCCGACTCATTTTGTCCGGCGGGGCGCCACCGGGCACCCACATCATGCCGGGCGAGGTGGCCGACGCCTTCCAGGTAAGCCCCATACCCGTCCGCGAAGCGCTCAAAACCCTCGTCGGCGAAGGTCTTGTGGAGCATCGACGCAACTCCGGTTACCGGGTGAGCCGGCTGTCACTGGCGGAGCTGAACGAGATCTACTTCGTCCGCGGAATCCTCGAGCAAGCCGCGTTGAGCCGCGCGGTGAACAATATCTCCGCCGCCGACCTCGCGCTGGCACGCAGTTACCACGACGAGATGGTCACCGCGACGAAATACCAGGACGGCATGGCCTTCCACACCGCCTCACGGCTGTTCCACATGACCTTGGCGACACCCTGCGCCATGCTGCGCCTGCTCAATATGTTCGCCGCAACCTGGAACCTGACCGAACCATTCCAGGTGATGCGGGCGGTGGATTCCGACACACAGGTCAAGTTCAATGCCGACCATGCCGAGCTGCTGGCGGCGTTCACCGACCGTGACACCGCGGCCGTGCTCGAGGCGGCACGCGCCCATCACAACCGGATCGAGGCCGCGATCATCGAGACGGGGGGCGCGCTGCATGTGCTTGACGACCCTGGCCACGAACACGGCTTGCGCACCCGCTGAGCGGCCGCACCGACACCGGACGGTTAGCACGGCTCAGAATATATCGCTCGGTTAATTCCCAAGTAACAAATTATTCATAGATTCGTCTCCGGTTGTTTTCCATTCATCCGGACTACGCAGGAGACCTCATGACCTCACCCACCGATGCGGAGGCCTCCGCGCACTACAGCGCCGCAGGCGCAAGTGTGATCAAAATCGGCTATGACCAGCGACTGACCAATGAAGACCTCGCTCCACTCAAGGATCAGAGCTGGACCTGGTACAACATCTTCGCGTTCTGGATGTCGGACGTACACAGTGTCGGCGGCTATGTGTTCGCCGGCAGCCTCTTCGCGCTCGGAATCTCATCGTGGCAGGTATTGGTGGCGCTGCTGGTGGGCATCGTCGCGGTGAACATCCTGTGCAACCTGGTGGCCAAGCCGTCCCAACAGGCGGGCGTTCCCTACCCGGTGACCACCCGGATCGCCTTCGGCGTCAAGGGCGCCAACATCGCGGCCATCATCCGCGGCACCATCGCCGTGGTCTGGTACGGCATCCAGACGTACCTGGCATCGGTCGCTTTCGGCCTGCTGGCACTGAAGTTCTTTCCCGCCCTCAAGGATTACGGCGACGCGGGCAGCCATTCCTTCCTCGGTCTTTCCCCGCTCGGCTGGGGCGGATTCATCCTCATGTGGGTGCTGCAGGCCTTCGTGTTCTGGAATGGCATGGATACGATCCGTAAGTTCATCGACTTCTGCGGGCCCGCGGTTTACGTCGTGATGATCGCGCTCGCGGTGTATCTGATCGCGAAAGCCGGCTGGAGCAATGTGCACTTCAACCTTTCCGAAGGCAAGGGTCTGCACGGCTGGGATTCGGTGACGGCAATGATCAGCGCATTCGCCCTCGTCGTGTCCTACTTCTCCGGACCGATGCTCAACTTCGGTGATTTCTCCCGCTACGGCAAGACATTCAGCGAGGTCAAGAAGGGCAACTTCTGGGGCTTGCCGGTGAACTTCCTGTTCTTCTCCATCCTGGTGGTCTGCTCGGTGTCGGCGGGTGTGACGGTCATCGGGCGTGACCCCGACACCGGCAAGATCATCACCGACCCGGTGCACATCGTCGATCACATCGACAACACCACCGCGGCGGTGCTCGGCGTGCTGACCTTCGCTATCGCGACCATCGGGATCAACATCGTCGCGAACTTCGTCTCCCCCGCATTCGACTTCTCCAACGTCGCTCCGACCAAGATCTCGTGGCGGATGGGCGGCATGATCGCCGCCGTCGGATCGGTGATCATCACGCCGTGGAATCTGTTCAACAACGCCAGCGCGATCCACTACACAATGGACACCCTCGGCGCGGTGATCGGCCCGCTGTTCGGCATCCTGATCGCAGACTTCTACCTGGTCAAAAACAAGACGATCGTCGTCGACGACCTGTTCACCATGAAGCCGGAGGGCAGCTACTGGTTCCGCGGTGGATGGAATCCGGTCGCCGTAGTCGCGGTGATCCTCGCCTCGATCATCCCGATCGGTTTCGTCCTCTTCGGCACCGCCTACCAGGCGAGTTTCACCTGGTTCATGGGTGCCGCCGCAGGTTTGGTCTTCTATTACCTCGGTATGCGGTTCGCGTCGGATAAATTCCTGCACGGCGCACACGTGCCGACGACCACGACCGCCGAGCTCGACGTCACCGCCACATAGCGTGTCGCATCACCATCACCGAGCAGGAAGGATGAGCCCCGGGTAATGCAACTCTGCGTCATCAACCCGAACACCACGGCCCAGATGACCGCGGTGATCGAGACCGCCGCCCGCAGTGTCGCACGCGCGGACGCATCGATCATCGCCGTCACCTCGCCAATGGGACCGGTGTCTATCGAAAGCCACTACGACGAGGCCATGTCGGTGCCGGGCGTGCTGCGCGCGATCGCGGAGCACCCGGACGCCGACGGCTACCTGCTGGCCTGCTTCGGCGACCCGGGCCTCGACGCCGCACGGGAGGTTGCCAGCGCACCCGTGCTGGGTATCGCGGAGGCGGCCATGCACCTCGCCGCTCCGCTCGGACGCGGATTCTCGATCGTCACCACACTGAGCCGGACGATCGGACGGGCGCAGGATCTGGTGGAGCACTACGGCTTTCATCGCACCTGCCGGGGGATACACGCCTGCGAGATTCCGGTACTCGAACTCGAAAGCAATCCCGATACCGCCGAAATCCTCGCGAAGGCATGTCGGGAGGCGTTGGCCACCGATGGTTCCGACGCGATCGTTCTCGGTTGCGCCGGCATGGCCGATCTGGCCGTGTGGATGAGTACGGAGATCGGCGCCCCCGTCATTGACGGGGTTGCCGCGGGTGTCGGCATGCTCTCGGCGATGGCCGCGATGACGTTACGCACCGGGACATCGTCGGGCGAGTTCGCGCCGCCCCCGCCGAAGACCTACACCGGATTGCCAGCGGGTTTCACCGGCCGGTGAAACCCGTCAGCGGAGACGGTGTCTACGACGCAGCATCAGATATGCGTCTACGACGCAGCATCAGATGTGCGTCTACGACGCAGCGTCGTCGACGCGATAGGGTCATGCCCATGTCAGGGCGAACCGACCATGATGCGCGGGTGACGGGCCTGGCCCTGGCCGCCGCACGCGGCGACCGGCGGGCCCTGGAAACATTCATCCGCGAGACACAACGCGACGTCTGGCGCTTCGTCGCGCACCTCGGACATGCGAACACCGCCGACGACGTGACCCAGGAGACCTATCTGCGGGCGATCACGGCGCTGCCGCGGTTCGCCGGTAACTCGACCGCACGCACCTGGCTGTTATCCATCGCGCGGCGAGTCTGCGCCGACGAGGTACGTCGCGCGATGGCCCGCCCGCGTATCACCCGCGGCGTCGACTGGATCGATATCGCCGACAACCAGCAAGCCGCGACCCGGCCGTCGCGCTGGGAGGATGTTGTCGAGGCCAATCTCCTGCTCGATGCGCTGCCCGCCGAACGCCGCGAGGCGCTGGTGCTCACCCAGGTACTCGGACTCTCCTATCAGGAGGCAGCTGCGGTGACCGGATGCCCGATCGGCACGGTCCGGTCCCGGGTTGCTCGCGCGCGCGAATCGTTGATCGAGGCGTCGGAGGCGACGCGGTTTCGGCACAGCGGCTGACCCGGGGTGAGCGCGGGCTCATGCCGGCTCACTCGCCTCGTTCAGTACGCTGAAGGGCGGCGAGGAACCTGTCCTGGTCGGTATCGGGCGCACACAACCCCGGATTCCGTCGGCACCTTCGCCACGATATTGGGCTGAAACAGATACCGGACAACAGCACAACCGGGTAAACAGCAAAGGTGAGGAATCCGTGGCCGACAAGCGTCGTAAGCCGATCGTTGACCCGCGAGCAGCCGAAAAACGGCGCTCCCTGCTGATAAAGATCGGTGCGGCCGTCGTGCTCGTGGCGCTGGCCGTCGGCATCGGCGTGTGGATTGCGGTGTCACACGAATCGTCGACCGGGTCGGGCAGCGAGGTGAGCGTGGCCACCAATGGCGCATTCCGCGTCACCACCGCACCCAAGGGCACCACCCCGCCGGTCGTGGTGACCCTCGTCGAAGATTTCCAGTGCCCGGTGTGCCGGCAGTTCGAGGCGCAATACGGTGACGCGATTGCCCAGATCCGGGCCAATCCGAAGGTCGCCGTCGACTACACGCCGATTGCCTTCCTGGATAAAATGTCGACCACCAACTATTCATCGCGCGCGGCTAATGCGTCGGCGTGCGTAGCCGAATCCACCGCCGCCGGCGGCGACTTCACCACCTGGTTGAAGTTGCACGACGCGCTCTACGCCCAGCAGCCGGCGGAGGGCAGCGCCGGGCTGACCGACGAGGTACTCAACAACATCGCCAATAAGTCCGGCGCCAGCAACGTCAAGCAGTGCATCGCCGACAAGCAGTTCGGCGGCTGGGTGAAAAAGCGAACGGAGACGGTACTGCAATCCGGCGTCGAGGGCACCCCGACCGTCAAGATCAACGGGCAGGTGTACCAGCTGCCCCAGCAGGCCGATCCGGCTGCGCTGATCGCTGCGGTCAACGCCGCGGTGAACAAGTGAGCCACGCGAGAATCGAGCACGAGGTATGAGCACGGTAACCACCGTCGGAGACGTCGACGGCGATCGGGCGCAGACCACACCGGTAGCGGTATCGCCTGCTGGTGGTCTGCGGACGCTCATTGCGGTGGGCAGACCGACGGCATTGGTCGTGCTCATCACTGCATTGATCGGTTTCATCGCGTCGGCGACGCTGACCATCGAGAAGATCCGGATTCTCACCGACCCGGGTTACACACCGAGTTGCTCGCTGAATCCGATCATTTCCTGCGGTTCGGTGATGAAGACGTGGCAGGCGGCGATCTTCGGATTCCCTAACCCGCTGATCGGGATCGCTGCTTTCGCCGTCGTCATCGTTACCGGCGTACTCGCGCTCACCGGCGTATCGCTGCCGCGTTGGTATTGGCTCGGCCAGGCGCTGGCGACGACGGCCGGCTTCGCCTTGATCAACTTCTTGTTCTACTCGTCGGTGTACCGCATCCACGCGCTGTGTCCGTATTGCATGGCCGTCTGGGCGATCACCCCCATCATCCTCATCCTCAGCGTCAATCGCACCCTGCCCGATACCACTCGGGCCGCTGAGGTTCGCGGATGGCTGTGGGTACTGCTGCCGTTGTGGTACGCGATCGTGCTCGTGGCGATCGGCGTGCAGTTCTGGGATTACTGGTCGACGCTGATCTGAGGCGACCAGGTGATCTGGTCCACTCGACCGGCCATCTCCGGGAACTTCCGGCCCCGCGGGAACGACATACTGGTGAACAACCCCGGCGCCGGAAGAATCTGAGGACATGTGACCACCATCGAGGGCCCCGCGCGAAACACGCCACAACCCATCGCACCGGAACCGAGCACACCGGAACGGGTCACGCTGGACGTGTCGGGGATGTCATGCGGGGCGTGCGCGGCACGGATCGAGCGCAAACTCAACAAGATCGAGGGCGTGCGAGCGTCGGTCAACTATGCGACGCGGGTGGCAACCATCGATGCCGCGCCCGGGGTGGGCGCCCAGGCGTTATGCGATGTCGTCGATAAGACCGGTTACGGCGCGACGGTCCGCGACAACTCTGCGCACCCCATCCCCGACACCGACGGCGACGAGGCCCGCCGACTGTTCCGGCGGCTTGCCGTCGCACTGATCCTGTTCATCCCGCTCGCCGATCTGTCGATCGTGTTCGCGGTGGTTCCCAGCACCCGGTTCACCGGCTGGCAGTGGTTAGTGCTGGCGCTGGCCGTGCCGATCCTCACGTGGTGTGCGTGGCCGTTCTACCGTGTCGCGCTCAAAAATCTCCGGGCCGGTGCGGCCACCATGGAAACGCTCGTCACGCTCGGCGTGGTGGCGGCGACGGGGTGGTCGCTCTATTCGATGTTTTGTGCCCCCGAGCGCGGCGCACACCGCGGCAGCGGGGTATGGGCGGCGATCTGGGCTGCCGACTCCATCTACCTTGAGGTGGCCACCGGGGTGACGGTACTCGTCCTCGCCGGCCGCTATTTCGAAGCCCGCGCACGCTCACGCGCGGGCGGTGCACTGCGCGCACTGGCCGCCCTCGGCACCAAAGATGTTGCCGTCCTGCTGCCCGACGGCAGCGAGATGCGCATACCGGCGGCCGAGTTGAAGGAGCAGCAGCGCTTCGTCGTGCGGCCCGGCGAGACCATCGGTACCGACGGCCTCGTTATCGAGGGCACCGCCGACATCGACATGAGCGCGATGACCGGCGAATCCCGGCCCGTCGAGACCGCACCGGGAGAACCGGTGATCGGCGGCACCACGGTACTCGGCGGGCGGCTGGTGGTTGAGGCGGCCGCTGTCGGCCCAGACACCGCATTCGCCGGCATGATGCGCCTCGTCGAGGACGCCCAGACCGGAAAGGCCAACGCCCAGCGGCTCGCTGATCGGGTCGCCGGCGTGTTTGTCCCGGTGGTCATCACCCTGGCCGTGCTGACCATCCTTGGTTGGCTGGCGGCCGGCGGCTCGGTCGATCGGGCGGTTGGTGCCGGACTAGCCGTCCTCGTCATCGCCTGCCCGTGCGCGCTCGGCCTGGCCACTCCGATCGCGATGATGGTCGCGACAGGACGCGGCGCGCAACTGGGGATTTTCCTGAAGGGCCATCAGGCACTGGATACGTCGCGCAGTATCGACACCGTCGTCTTCGATAAAACCGGCACCGTCACCGAGGGCGCATTGTCGGTGACCCGGGTGTGGTGCACCGACGACCACACCACCGACGAGATCCTCACCCTGGCCGCCACCGTGGAGAACGCGTCCGAACACGCGTTGGGATCGGCGATCGTCGCCGCCGTCGACGTGCAGCGACTCGGCGTGCTCACCGACTTCCGGGCCGAAACGGGCCGCGGAGTCACCGGTGTCGTCGGCGGCCGACTCGTTCGCGTCGGATCGCCGCGCTGGATACCGCATCCGGTGGTGGTACCGGCCGCGATGGAGCGTATCCGCCGCGACGCCGAGGCGACGGGACAGACCGTGCTGTACGTCGGCATCGATGAGCGCCCCTGCGGTCTCATCACCGTCGCCGACACAATCAAACCCAGTGCCGCCCAAGCAATTTCCGGATTGCAGGCGGCAGGCATACGCACCGTTCTACTGACTGGTGACAACGCGGGTGCCGCTCGGGCCGTCGCCGACGCGGTCGGTATCACCGAGGTCATCGCCGAAGTACTGCCGGACGGCAAGGTCGATGCGATCCGGACTCTGCAGGAGGCGGGCCGGACGGTGGCCATGGTCGGCGACGGGATCAACGATGGTCCGGCCTTGGCGACCGCCGATCTCGGGCTGGCCATCGGCCGTGGCACGGACGTCGCGATCGGCGCGGCCGACGTGATTGTGGTGCGTGACGACTTGCGTGCCGTTCCGGCGGCACTGAGCCTGGCCCGCGCCACCGCGCACACCATCCGCACCAACCTCATCTGGGCCTTCGGATATAACGTCGCCGCCATCCCGATCGCAGCATTCGGGGTGCTCAATCCTCTGATCGCCAGTGCCGCAATGGCACTCTCATCGCTATTCGTGGTGTCTAACAGTCTGCGTCTGCAACGCTTCGGCAATCGTCGCTGACCGCCGATATGCGGCGGCGTTCACGCCTCCACATGAGCACGGACAATCCGATCACCACTGCCGCGACCACGCCGAACACGACGTGCACGATCACATACGGCGCGGGCGGTGAACCGGTGAGATAGCCGGCGCCGAGCACCACCGTGGCGACCCCGCAGGCAATGGCCGCCGCCCGCACACCCACCACACCATAATTCCCCAGCTCCGCACGAGCACCGGTCGCCGCATGTCCTCCGGTATCGGGGCCCGCGGCACGGGTGCGTGACGCCGCGAGGATTGCCGCGCTGAGGTCGGGGGCGAGATCGGCCGCAGCCAGGCTCAGCCCGCGGGCGGTCCGATACCACTGGGTGCAGCCGTCACAGTGCTGCAGATGTTCATCGACGCGGGCGGCGGGTACCGATTCACGTTCGCCGTCAATCCGCGCCGACAACGATTCCCGCGCGATCTCACACCGCATGCGCTCATTCTCCCAGTCGGGTCAAGTCCCAGCCGGCAGGGGCCAGACCGGCGATACCGCTCCCCCTGCTAACGCCGCGATTTGGCCAGTTCCTCCAGCATGGCGTTGTACGCGTCGAGTTCATTGTCCTCATAGGTGTCGGCATGCCGGTCGGCGCGTTTACCCTCGCGCCGATCCGATTTCGCCCACTGCGACACGATTGCCACCACCACGATCACCACCGGAACCTCACTCGCTCCCCAGGCGATGGCGCCGCCCAGCCACTGATCGTGTAGGCGGTCGGTGACCCACGGCAGCATCAGCTGACCGTAAAACTTGTCGCCGACGACCGACGACATCGTCATCAGTGCGATGCCGAAAAACGCGTGAAACGGCATGACGGCGAATAGCAGACCGATGCGTGCCAGGAATGGGATCCGGCGCGGTCCCGGATCGATACCGATGATCACCCAGTAAAACAGGTATCCGGTGATCAGGAAGTGAATCGTCAGCACCACATGGCCCCAGTGGTAGCGGGTGAGGGTGGCGAAGATCGGGGTGAAATACACCGCGTAGAGCGACGCCACGAAGAACCCGAGTGCGACAACGGGATTGGCGAACACCGCGGTAATCCTGGTGTGTACGAAACGCACCAGCCACTCACGCGGTCCGGGTGGGGCGTCTGCGGATGAAGCGGGCAGCACCCGCAGCGCCAGCGTGACCGGCGCACCAAGGACAAGTAGCACGGGCGCAAACATGTTGAGCGCCATATGTTCGGCCATGTGGATGCTGAACTGCGCCGACCCGTATGCCCGCACTCCCGATCCGGTGACCACGACCAGTACCGCGCAGCCAAGTATCCAGGCGAGGGTACGCCCGGCGGGCCAGCTGATGCCGCGGCGGCGCAGTAGATACACCCCGACGCCGTAGAGGATCGCCGCGATGACCGCCGCGGTTCCGACGAGGAGGTCGAAGCGCCAGAAGGTGGCGAGGTTAACCACCGTCGGCGGGCCGGGCAACTCGTAACCGAGGAACACATCCCATCCGGTGAATCTGTGTGCGAGTAGGCCCGGTGCCACGCGGGTGTCCATCACCGTCCAGCATGCCCCGACGGCCAGCAGTAGCACCGCACCCGAGAGCATCCCCGGGGCGAGAGGCGCGGAACGCCTGGTGCGCCGCACACCGACAACCGCGCCCACCAGCACGAGGACGAGCGCCGCGATCCAGATCACCGACGCGATCCCGAATGCGGTGGTGAATATGAACCGGGCCGGCAGCAGGAATGCCGCCAGACCCACGGCGGTGACGCCCGCGACAACATCGGTGATCGTGAGGAGGATGCAATTGCGGCGCGCCACCGCAGCACGATGATGTGCGTCGGGTATCGGCGGCGCAACGAGCCAGGCGGCCCGGAAGCCAAGCGAGATACCGAAAGCGAGCGCGAATGCGATCCCGAGGCTCGTCGTGTAGTCGTGGTTGGGTCCCTGCCCCGCATTGCCCGCCATCAGCGGCGCCACCACCGCAACCGCGGCGGGCAGAAACGCGACGAGGTGCGTTGTCCAGCTGAGTCCGATGCGGATCAGCACGGCGATAACGGTGGCGCACACCGCGACCACGATCCACGCCACCGTCATCTCGCTGGCTCCGAGCACATCGATGAGGTATCCGCTGCGCAGTAGTTTCCATGCCGTGGTGCCCGCGGCATCGCCGGCGGATACCGCGACCATAAGCCACGACAACACCGCCCATGCGGGAGCGATCCGCCGCACGTCCAGATGGGCGCGGTACACGGTGACGTCGATCAGTCCGCGATCGTCCGGGCGCGCGTTAGTGAGAATGAAGACCACCCCACCGAAGACGAGGGCCGCCGCAATGATGCCGAGGAAGTATCCGGCCACGTCGATGGTCGCCGTCACCGTCCCGGGAAACGGGTCGCCGCTGTCGCGGTGTCGGGAGCCGCCCGCGGCGAGCGCATAGCCCACGACGCCGACCAGCGCGACGATGACACATGCGCCGAAAATCCGGGTCGCCGGGAACACCCTTCGCCGACTCACCGGGTCTTCGTCAACATTCGCTGTATCCGCGGCGGCCACCACGAGTCCTCCTTGCCCGCCGGTTTCTCGACGTCCCGCCCAGTGTAGGACCCACCCGATCCAGGACCCAGCCGGTGTAGGGCAGGCACCCTGGAGCTGCCCGCCCGGAGATATGATCGTTAACCGGCCACACCTGCGGCCCCGGCGGCCAGCAGGTCGCCGATGCGGCAGGCGAGCATCATTGTGGTGGCGTGCGGGCCGCTACGGCCGGCGGTCGGCAGAATCGATCCGTCGACGATCCGCAGTCCGCGTATGCCGTCCACCCCGCCGAGCCAGTCGGTGCGCAGCCCCATCGCGGCGCATCCCCACGCATGCTGAGAAGTCCGTATCACCGGGTCGATCCGCACGGAGTCTTTGATCACCAGCGCCGCGAACTCAGCGCTGCGCAGCATTGCCGCAACCTCCTGCGCCGCCGCACTCATCCGGCGCAGGGTCGGCGCGTCGGGCGGCTCCAGTTGTAAGCGCACCGCACCGTCCGCCAGGTGGAGCATACCGCTCGACGCCGGCCGCATCGCGCTTACCCCGATAACCGGCCCCGTCGCCGGAATGGCGCGAATGTATTTTGCGAAATCGTCTCGATAGCACCGTATTTCAATTCCATCATCGGTGTGGACGACACTCGGCAGTACCATCCCGCTCACCGGCGCGGTGCCCGTACGACGATACCCGACAAGCATCTCCCGATGTTCACCGACCCTCATCGGTGCCGCCAAAGATTCAATTCCCGAGCGCAGCAACAATTCCGCCGTCCCAAGCGTGCCCGCGCACAGGATCAGTTCCGCGCAGCGCACCGTGTACCCACCCACCCGCACGCCGACCACTCTTCGCCCATTCGTCACGATCGCATCCACCCGGGAATCCGCACACACCGACAGTCCCGCACGCCCCAGGGCAGGGCTCAAATACGCCTGCGCGGCGGTACGCCGATATCCGTCAACACTATTGGTTAGCACCCGGTTGACGCCGAGGACCGGCCACCGCTCACCGGGCGCCCGGATCGGCAGTCGGTGCGCCCAATACTTCTCGAAAGCCGCTGCGGCATCACCGATGTCGTCATCGGCGCACGGATGCACATGCATGGTGCCGCCGGGCGCGTCCAGTTCAGCGTAGGCGGCGTCGATGTCGGCCAGGCTCCAGCCGGTGGGCCAACCATCGAAATCCCCGGGGTGCCAACGCAAAAAGTAACCGCCATTGACCACCGAGGAACCGCCCAATCCTCTGCCGCGAACCACCTCGTACTCCGGTGCGCCACGGTGGCGGGTCACGTAGGGATCCCCGGCGGCGATGGGCAGGCGACGCACGTCGAGCACCGAAGGCTCCGGCCAGGCGAGAGGCCCCTGTTCGAGTAGCAGCACCTGACGCGAGCCGTCACGGGAGAGTTTGTCGGCGAGCACACATCCGGCGCTGCCGGCGCCCACGATCACCACGTCAGCGGTGGTCGTGGGCGCAATACCCGACAACACCGATCCGCGTGACATGTGGTGGGATTCAGGGAATAAGTACCGGCCGCAGCGCGGTCAGATCACGGTGACCGATCACCCCTTGCCACAATCCCGCCCCGTAGGCGAGGTCGTCGAGTCGACGCAGCAACAGAAAACTCAGCGGCCCAAGTGTGGGCATCACCGACGGCTCGGCAACTACCCGACGCACCCATTCCACCAGTCCTTCGGCTACGGCAAGCTCGATCACGAGCCGTCGAAACCGCGGGGAGATCACCGATAGCAGCACCGTCAGCGGCCAATAATGCCGACACACCGCACCAGCCACCTGCATAATTCCGAAGAACGTTGCCCGAGTAGTCATTTGGGCCGACACCCAGAATGCTTGCGGTAATTCGCCCAGCCGTCCACGTAGCCGCAATGACATTCGACCCAACACGATCAATGCGATCACTGCGCCGATCCGGGTACGGGTGAGCAGTGCGGCAAGTGCCACCGCCATCGACACCGTCATCACCGCCGGTGCCGCCTGCGTGCCGTGGCGCTTAGCCAGGAAGGCGGCACCGGTGCCGTAGAAGCGGCGGCGGTCGAGCACCTTACGTATCCCGGTGCGGTGATCATGTGCGACTGCAGCGACCGGATCGTAGCGGATACGCCATCCGGCCTCATGTAAGCGCCAGCACAGATCCACATCTTCAGCTACCCGCGTCGACTCATCAAATCCACTGAATGCACTGCGCCTCAGTACTATTGCCGCACTGGGCACATATGGGATGCGGGTGCCCGGCGCCACAGCGGCCTCCGCGGGACCCATGTCGAGTGATGAATATCCATTCTCGTACCGTTCGGCGATCGAACGTCGTCGGGAACTCCACGTCGCACCCGCCAGCGCAGAGCGACTCAGACCGATGATCCGCGGCGCGACGGCGGCCACCTGCGGGTCGGAGAAGTGTGCGAGCAACATCACCAGCCAGTCCGGACGGGGCACCACATCGGAATCGAGAAAGGCGATGAACTCCGTGGTCGCCGCGGCGGCACCCACGTTGCGTGCGGCCGCCGGCCCACGGTTGTCGTCGAGGCGGATCACGACGACCCCCTCCCCCGTCACGGTGATGGGTTGCGCCGACCCATCGTCGACGACGATCACCCGGGTACCAGCGACCGCCCGCAGCAAACGGTCGACGCCGGACTGGTTGTCACGCACCGGAACGACGATGGTCACCGAATCCGTCGACGGACCCGACATCGGGCGCGGATGAGCAATTCCCGAGTCGAGCAGGCGGCGCGCCAGCTGCCGGGTTGGGGCGTCGCAGACTTCTATCCGCCCGTCAGCGGATGTCATGCCCAGCGCGGCGTCGGAGAGGCGGATCAGCCGGGTTGGCGAGCCGCCCACCAGATAACGCAGGTCGCCGTCGCGGGCGCAATGTAGGTCGATCTGTACCTGAAATCCGTCGGGCAGCGCTGCGGGCACCGCGTCGGCGACGTGGAGCGGTTTCGCATCTGTCGTCACGTCAAACGTCCGTCCGCACCGACCTGCCACCGACCCACGGCGTCGGTGAGTCGACCGGTCAGGTATTCCAAGAGCGCAGCCCCCTCACCCGCATTCGCGCCATCCGGGTCACCAAGTACCCCGGTCTCGCTGACTGCGGCGACCCCACCGGATCGCAGCTGCGGCAAGAGCGTGCCGATCGGCGCCACATTTCCGGCAACCGCTTTGTCGGAATGCACCACTTCCGGCGAAATATGCAGCAGTAGCGCGGTTTCTGTCTTGCCCGCGTGCGCGTCGGCCCCGGGGAACGCGCACGGATACCATGCCGCGTCGCGACCCTCGTAGCGCAGCCGCGCAGCGGCCCCGGCCACCGTGTGCGCGTTACCGCCGTGTCCGTTGACGAAAAGAATCCGCCGCGCCCACCGACAGGCACTGCGCCCGAATTCGAGCAGCAGAGCGTGCAGCGCCTCGTGTCCGAGTGAGATCGTGCCGGGGAATCCCTCGTGTTCACCGCTCGCGCCGTACCCGACTTCGGGAGCCACCAACACCGATGAGTCGGCGAGCCTGGTGTGCACATCCCGGGTGACGGCCACCGCGATCCGGGTGTCGGTGTCAAGCGGCAAGTGAGGGCCATGCTGTTCGAGCGCACCGACCGGCACGAGCAGGGTCACCGACGAATCGTCCAGTTCCGGCCAGCGGCACTGGCCTAAGGCTGCCGGTCGGGTCATCTGATCAACTCTAGCGACGGCGGGCCCGCAAGGTAAGCGGCAATTGGTTTTCATATTCTGCGGTTGCCATTATCTGCGGTTTTCATATCGGTGGTTTTCGTATCGGTGGTTTTCATACCGATTTACGGTCGATCCATCTATGCCATGCTTGTCGGGCAGACGCTGAAAGTGATACGCAACACGTACGAGCATGCAGGGCGACAAGGGAGACCGCATATGACTAGTCCGCAGACGCACGCATCGACCGGCACCC
>JASGFW010000002.1:0-74334 GCA_047605305.1 Gordonia sp. (in: high G+C Gram-positive bacteria) | reverse complement strand
GGTAGCCTAAAGGTTATGGTCGATCGCATCGAGAGCAACAAGGACTTCGTGCAGGAACTTGTCGAGTCCACTGCCGCCCATGTCGGCCGGATCACCACCATCATCACCACCGCGGTGGCCGATGTCGCGCGCGAAATCGGGGATACCATCTCCGATGGCTTCGAGATGGCCGAGGCCGCGCGCAGGGCCCGCGCTGACCGCAGCCGGAGCAGCGTCGACGAGGTCGGCGCAACGGAGATCCCGGCAGTCGCATACCTCAACCGCGAAGATTCTCCCGACTCACGCGGTTTCAGCCCGCGTTGAACCCAATCTTTGCTACTTCGGCATACTCGAACCTAGATTGGACATGTTTAATACAGGAGGTCTGTCGTGCCAACACCGAGCTATCTCACCTTTCCCAATCCGGTTAACGACTACGCCGCCCGTTCAACCGCCGGTCTCGTGATCGCTCTGTCGGTCGTGGCGATTATCGTCAACCACTGGGTGCTGTACGCGATCCTCGCGATCGGTTTTCTGCTCCGAGTGATGGCCGGTCCAAAACTCTCGCCCTTCGGGCAGTTGTCAGTCAAGGTCATCGTGCCGAAGATCTGGCGCAAAACGAAGCTCGTCCCGGGTCCCCCGAAGCGCTTCGCGCAGAGCATCGGCCTCGTCTTCTCCACTACGGCACTCGTCCTGAGTCTGCTCGGCTACGGCCTGGCCGCCCAGATCGTCGTCGGATTGCTGATCGTCGCGGCAACGCTGGAATTCGCTCTTGGATTCTGCCTCGGTTGCACCATCTTCGGTCTCCTCCAGCGCGCCGGGGTCATCCCGGACACCGTGTGCGAAGCGTGCAACAACATCTCGCTGCGCTGGCAGACCGACGAACAGCCCTCCCGCTAGGGGGCCCACCGATCACGCTCCCGCGCTAGTCGAGCAGGCCCAGCGCGATACCGTCGAGGATGTCATGCTCGCTGACCACGAGCGAATCGATCCCGGCCCGCTCGGCGAGCACCACGGCTAGTTCTTGCGCGACCAGCGCGCCACCGCCGATCACATCGACCCGCCCGGCGTGCATCGGGCCCAGCGCCGCACGCTGCGCCCTGGTCATCGAGACAAGCCGGCCGCAGACCTCATGGAGTTGATCGAGGCCGATTTGGGATAGATGGATCGCCTCGGAGTCGTAGGTGGTCATCCCCTGCGCCAGGGCCACCAGCGTCGTCATTGTCCCCGCGACCCCCACCCAGGCGTTGGCCGACTCCACCGGGACCGCAGCGAACGCGGCAGCCAACCGACTCCGGATGAACTCCTTCGCAGCCGCGATCTCATCCGGTGTCGGCGGATCGGAATGCAGACAGCGTTCGGTGGTGCGAACGCAACCGATATCGGCGGAATATGCCGCCGAGACGCCCCGCACGTCGCCGAGGACCACCTCGGTAGAGCCGCCACCGAGATCGGTGACAACGAATGACCCTGTTGCAGAACCTAGTTCGCCGACGGCGCCGCGATACGATAGCCGCGCCTCCTCGTCGCCGGAGATCACTTCGGCGCCCGCACCCTCGACCACGCAGCCGAGTACCTCGGCGGCCATCGCGAAGAAGGCGTCCCGGTTGGTGGCATCACGCGTCGCCGACGTGGCAACCATCCGTACTCGTTCGACACCGAGGGAACGCATGATGTCGACGTAATCGGAGAGTGCGATACGGGTGCGGTCGATCGCTTCGTCGGCTAACCGACCAGTCGCATCCACTCCCTGCCCCAGCCGTACGACGCGCATCTCCCGGTGTATATCGCGCAGCGTCAGGATGCGATCCCCCACGCTACCGGCGGCCTGCGCAGGGGCCGCGACCAGCAGGCGGATCGAGTTAGTCCCGCAATCGACGGCGGCGACCGTCGTCACGAGAGTTCCCCGTGCGTCTCCCCGGTGAGCACCGAGATATCCGGCCAGTCTGCCGGGATCGCAGTACCCCGCAACGGACCCGCGCCGGCCAGGGCAACGGCTTCGTCACCGAGCGGATTGGTGCCCGGCCCCTTCGCGAGCGAATGTGCGATGAGCACATGCAGACATTTGACCCGATCGGGCATACCGCCGCCGGAGAAATCGGTACCCAGCGATCCGATCGCATCACGTTCGGCGAGGTAGGAATCATGTGCGCGGCGATAGCGGGCGGCCAAGTCCGCGTCAACACCGAGCCGAGCGGTCATCTCCTTCATTACTCCCGCAGACTCAAGGCGGCTGGCCTCTGCGGTCAGTCGCGGATCGGTCAGGTAGTACAGAGTGGGAAACGGCGTTCCGTCGGGCAGGCGCGGCGACGTCTTCACTACCGCGGGCACCCCGTCAGGTGTTCGGTAACTGACCTCGATCACCCCGCGCGGAGTGCGGCCGAGCTGGGTGGCGATGACAGCCAGATCTGCGGCAGAAATATCCGCATGCGCCGCGTACGAACCATCGGTGCGGGTGGAGTGGGAATTGCTCACCTTTACTTGGTACCAGCTACCCGGCGTGAACGCCCTATCCGGTGCACCGGGTCCGACGAGTATCCGGCCTACCTCGTGCCCACCGGCGTCGAGACCGTCTCCCATAGATTGGCGTACCACGGGTTTGCCCGATGCTGCGCCACGCGGCGGGCCGCGGCCTTACGTGCGGCATCACCTGGATACAGCATGACCAGCGGGGTCTCCCCCGGTTTGACGAACTGAAGGCGTTCACGGGCCTTGGCCTCAATGTAGGCCGGGTCATTCTGCTCGTTGACCTTGCGCTGATAATCGGCAACCTGGTCACGCAGCTGCGCATTGGAAGCGGCCAATTGCGTGAACTCCGCATGCTGCGAAAAGTAGGTGCGCAACGGCACCGCCAAGGTCAATGCCACCACACTGAGCACCAAAGCAAGCACCACGGCACGTTTGGTGTCGATACCCCGCACCCGGCGCGCCAATGCTTGGCCCCGGGCGTCGCTGCGGCCGGACCAGCGCACGCTTTCCGGGCTGACGTCATCGAACTCGCCGTCACGAAAAACCTCCTGCTCGCCGGTCTCCATGACGGAGACCGGCGAACGTCCGGAAGTGCTCCGTTCGCGATGGGGCACCCTGCGGGCACGCTCGCGCGAACGCCGGTCGCGCGCGGTCTGCGCCCGCCGTCGCCCTGCGCTCGTGCGGGATCGCCCGGAGCCGGATGCCATGAGTCCTAGCTAATCACGAACCAAATGAGAAACGCGGGAAGGCGAGTTCTCCGGCGTAGCGTGCCGCATCGCCGAGACCTTCCTCGATCCGCAGCAACTGGTTGTACTTCGCCACGCGCTCGCTGCGTGCCGGAGCACCCGTCTTGATCTGCCCACAGGCCAGGGCCACCGCGAGATCGGCGATGGTGGTGTCCTCGGTCTCGCCCGAACGGTGGCTCATCATCGACTTGTAGCTGTTGTTATGTGCCAGAGCAACCGCGTCGAGGGTCTCGGTCAGGGTGCCGATCTGGTTCACCTTCACCAGCAGCGCGTTAGCGATGCCCTTGGAGATGCCCTCCTCAAGCCGCTCGGGGTTGGTGACGAACAGGTCGTCGCCGACGAGCTGCACCTTGTCGCCGACGGCCTCGGTCAGTTTGGCCCAGCCATCCCAATCGTCCTCGGCGAGTCCGTCCTCGATCGAGACGATCGGGAAATCGGCGACGAGCTTCTCGTAGAAGGGCACGATTTCGTCACTGGAGAACTTCTTACCCTCAAGGGTGTAGACGCCGTCGTGGAAGAATTCGGTCGACGCCGCGTCAAGCGCGATCACGATATCGCGGCCAAAGTTGTAGCCCGCCTTGGCAACCGCCTCGCCGATGATCGAGATGGCCGCTTCCGTATTGGGCAGATCCGGAGCAAATCCGCCTTCGTCGCCGAGTGCGGTGTTGAGTCCCTGCTTGCCCAGGACCGACTTGAGCGCGTGATACACCTCGGCACCGGCGCGCAGCGCCTCCTTGAAGGTCGGCGCACCGACCGGAGCAATCATGAACTCCTGGAAGTCAATTCCGTTGTCGGCATGCTCGCCGCCGTTGATGATGTTCATCAGCGGGACCGGCAGGATGTGCGCGTTGGGGCCACCGAGGTAACGGAACAACGGCAGACCAGCCGATTCCGCGGCTCCCTTGGCTACCGCCAGCGACACACCGAGCAACGCGTTAGCGCCGATCCGGCTCTTATCCGGGGTGCCATCGCAGTCGATGAGGGCCTGATCGACCAGACGCTGCTCCTCGGCCTCAATACCGATGACCGCGGGAGCCAGTTCACTCAGCACACCCTCGACGGCCTTGGTGACGCCTTTTCCGCCATAACGCGGGCCGCCGTCACGCAGTTCGACGGCCTCGTGCTCACCGGTCGACGCGCCGGACGGCACAGCGGCCCGGGTGAACGTACCGTCGTCGAGCACCACCTCGACCTCGACGGTCGGGTTGCCTCGCGAGTCGAGAATCTCACGTGCGCCAACCTGTTCGATGATTGCCACGATTTCGCCCCTATCGGTGGACATGTCGGCGGCATCTCACCGGCCGACGGATACCTGTCAAAGCCTAGGCCACGATCGTTCGCCGCGCCGAGCCGGTTCTCACCAGCGCATCAGCGGCGTCGACGCGCACCGGTCGACCCGCCGCCACGTCAATATCGGACGTTAATCGAGTAGGCATTGGCGTGGTCACGGACGTCGATCACATACGACATTGAGTTGTTGTACACGCGCACCGCCTTTTCCCAGCCATTGGCCGTGGTCATATCGCCGCCCGCCGACACACACAGGTACCGCGCCGCCGACAACGCCGCATCGTCGATGTTGTCCGGATCGGCACGGCCATCCCCGTTCGCATCCACTCCATAGCGACGCCAGGTCTCCGGAATGAACTGGAAAGGCCCCATCGCCCGGTCATGCACCGAGTCGCCGTCGAGGAGTCCGTGGTCGGTGTCGGGGATCTCCAGGTTGCCGCGGGTTCCGTCGAGCGGAACCCCGCGGATCACCGGCGATGTATCACCATTGGACTCAAGGTCGGTGCCGCGGTGGGTGCCGTGTTTGCTCTCCACCGCGGCCACGCCGGCGAGCGTCGTCCAGGTGATACCGCATTCGGGATGCTGCTGGCGTTGGATCTCCGCGGCATTTCCGTATGCCTCCATCGCGACAAGCGGAATACCCGTCGCCACCGCGATGGGTCGCGCCCAGTCACGGAGCAGATCGGCCGTACGCCCGGACGAATTGATATCGATGTAGGGCGTTGCCGCACCCGGACCCGGCGGAATTCCGTCGGGGATGTCGGGGCGCCGAAGCGTCGGCAGGTTGATACACGCCGACACGATCGCGGCGACGCAAGCAAGGATGGACACGGACACCAGGGTCCGGGGGGCATGACTCATCGAGCTCAATGGTGCCACTACTCACTTGGTGGAACCCCGAAGGGCAGCGTAGCCTTGGTTCGTTTCCCGCCGCAGTCTGGCGAGGCTACGCAAAAAATAGAAACCGGAGTGCCATGTTCGCCACCCTCATCATCGGCCTGCGCGAAGGACTTGAGGCCGCACTGATCGTGGGGATTATCGCTGCGTTCCTGCGCAGACAGGGTCGCATCGATGCGCTGCGCTGGATGTGGGCCGGAGTCGTTGTGGCACTGATCATCTGCGCTTCGGTGGCGGCCGGCCTCGAAATCCTTTCCCGCGATCTGCCGCAGCAACAGCAAGAGGCACTCGAAACGGTCATCGGCGTCATCGCGGTCGCGATGGTGACGTACATGATCGTGTGGATGCGTGCGCATGCCCGCGACCTCAAAGGCGATTTAGAGGCTGCGGCGTCGGAGGCGATTCGTGAGGGATCGGCGGTCGCGTTCGTGATGATGGCCTTCCTGGCCGTACTTCGCGAAGGACTGGAGACGGCGGTGTTCCTGGTGGCCGCGTTCAATGCGAGCCATAACGCCGGCCCGTCGGCGGCCGGCGCGGTGATCGGCATCCTCATCGCGGTTGTGTTGGGCTACGGGATCTACCGCGGCGGCGTGCACCTGAATCTCGCACGTTTCTTCAAAATCACCGGGCTACTTCTCGCCCTGGTGGCCGCGGGACTGGTGATGACGGCGCTACGCACCGCGCACGAGGCGGGATGGGTCAACTCCGGACAGCAGGAAGCGCTCGACCTGACCTGGCTGGTGCGACCGGGTTCGTTGCGCTCGTCGCTGCTCACCGGCGTCCTCGGTATCCAGTCCAAGCCCGTCCTGATCGAAGTGATCGGCTGGAGCTGCTATCTACTGATCGTCGGCAGCGTGGTGTTGTGGCCGGCTCATCGGCCGGCACCGAGGAAACTGCTGGGGCGGATCGCCGCTGCACTGGCGGCGGTGTCCGCGGGCGCGGCCGTCGTTTTGCTGATCATCGCACCCTCGGCACCCACGCTGCCCTCGCGCACGATCACCGCATCGGTGAGTTCGGTTGCGCAGACCAGTGGAATCCTCGCCGGCACCACCGCCCGTACTCCCGGTGACACGTCGGTGACCATCCACGCCGCTCACGGCGACAGTGCCACCGGATCGTTGCGAACGGGATCTGTCACCACTGCCCTGCCGTCGCTGGTCGGCTCGACGACCACACAGCTGGGTTCACTGACCGCGCCGACCTTCGAACAGATCGTCAGCCCCGACATCCCCATCGGACAACTCGTCCCCGACGCACCTACCAGCGTCGATCTCGCACAAGTCATCGCCGCGAACGCCGGGCGCATCCCCGTCGGCCTGGACACCCGCAAGTTCGGCACCCGGGCACCGGTGATCTATACCGCCAGCGCCGATGTCATCACCTCGGTCGATCCGGCCTTCTCCCGTCCACTGGCGCTTAAAGTTGCGTACGCGGTGACCGCGACCGTCACTCCCGCACATGGCCCGGCGACGGTACTCGGCAAAGTCGTCACGTTCACCGCCGAGCACCAGCCATCTCCCGCGGAGATATCCGCCCTCGCCGCGGCCAGCGACCAGCGACGACGCCATCACACTCTCGGCGTCAACATGCCCATCTCTCTTGCCGTCGGCGCTATCGTCCTGGCTGCCATCGCCGCAGGACTACTCGTCCGCCGGTCTCGCTCAACACCTTCAGCCCCCGTGTCTGACGACGGGACCGGCACAGACTCGGCCGCTAAGTTGCAGCCGATAGAGGAAAAGGAGAATATCCGATGAGGGCTAGCCAAGTTGTCGCCGTGGGTGCGGCCGCAGTGGCGTTTATGGGGGTTGCGGTCGGCTGCAGCAGTAACGACAGCGACAGCGACAGTTCATCATCAACCGCAACAAAGACCGTCAAGGTCGAGCTGACCAACGATGGTTGCAAGGTAACCCCGGATAAGGTCGACGCTGGCGCGATCACCTTCGAGATCAACAACACCAATGCCGCGGCGGTGAGCGAAGTCGAGTTGTTGCTCGACGGCAAGATCCTCGCCGAGCGGGAGAACATCGCGCCGGGTATGGCCGCAACGTCGTTCTCGCACAAGCTCGATGGCGGAACCTACCAGCTCTATTGTCCGGGTGCGACCACCGAGAAGACCGCCTTCACGGTGACCGGTAAAGCCGCACAAGCATCGGGAACGGTTGTCGATCTGCTGAAGGCATCCGCCGAAGAGTACAAGCAATACGTGATCACCCAGGTCAACAACCTCGCCGAATACACCACCCCGCTGGTGGCTGCGGTGAAGGCGAATAATGTCGCCGACGCCAAGTCCGGCTACGTCAAGGCACGGCCGTACTACGAACGAATCGAGCCCATCGCAGGTTCCTTCTGCGCCAACGGTGTAGCCGACTGCTCCACGGATAACGCGGTCAACCTGGATTTCGCGCTCGACGCCCGTCCCGACGCGCTGGGCCCCGGTGACAAGTGGGAGGGCTTCCACGTCATCGAGAAGCAGCTGTGGGTGTCGAATAACCTCGAAGGCATGGTGCCGATCGCCGACACCCTGCAGAAAAACGTCGATGACCTTAAGCGTCTGGTCAATGAACCGTCCTTCAGCGTCAAACCCGCCGACATCGTGAACGGCGCGGGCGATCTGCTCGACGAAGTATCCACCTCGAAGCTGACCGGCGAGGAGGAGGCCTACTCGCATATCGACTTCGTCGACATGCAGGCCAACATCGAGGGCAGCCAGCAGGCCTTCGAAATCGTCAAGCCGGCACTCACCCAGATCGATCCGCAGCTGACCACGACGATCCAGAACACCTTCGACAAGGTCAACACCTTGATCGATTCGTTCCGCGATCCGAACGCCGCGGGCGGATTCAAGCAGTTCGATCAGGTGACCGAGGCGCAGAAGCGTGAGATGGCCGCCGCCATCATCGCTGTCAAGGATCCGCTCTCGCAGGCCGGCGGCAAGATCGCCGCAGCCAGCTGATCGCGCGTAACTCCATCAGGTAACAGCAAGGTCAGGAAACAGAGGGCTAGGAATCGATGGGCACCACCGACACGTCAGTGTCTGAACCGGAACCGCCTGCGCAGGGAGTGAATCGAAGACGGTTCCTCTCCGGGGCAGGACTCACCGGTGCAGGCCTGGCGGTCGGTGGTGGCATCGGCGCCGCCATCACCTACACCGCTACCGACGACGACGATCCCGACACCGCGAATATCACGGAGCCGTTCTACGGCAAGCATCAGTCGGGAATCATTACCTCACAGCAGAATTCGTTGGTATTCGCGGCTTTTGACGTCTCCTCCGGTACCGCCCTGAGTCAGCTGGAGGTCACCCTCGCGCGGTGGGCGGCGGCGGCAAGCCTGCTGACGCAGGGTAAATCCGTTGGCCGGGTGGAGACACGGGCGGGTTCACCGCCCGCCGACACCGGCGAGGCTTTCGATCTCGGCCCGAATCGGCTAACCATCACCGTCGGCTTCGGACCAACACTGTTCGATGACCGCTTCGGACTGCGCGATAAGATGCCTGCCGCCCTCAAGCCGTTGGGGCAGTTGGCAGGTGACACCCTCATCGATGACTCGATCAGCGGCGGCGATATTTGCGTACAGGCCTGTTCGGAAGATCCACAGGTCGCGTTCCACGCGGTACGAAATCTCGCCCGCATCGGCCGCACCACCCTCGACCTCCGCTGGCTGCAGGAGGGCTTCGGTCGCGCCTCGGCAACCAGTACATCCCAGGTGACTCCGCGAAACCTCTTTGGTTTCAAGGATGGAACGGCCAATATCAAAGCCGAGGATCCGGCAGTCGCCAACCAATGGGTATGGGTGGGCGACGACACCGATCAACCCTGGATGAAGGGCGGCTCCTACCTCGTCACCCGCAAGATCCGCATGCACCTCGAAGCATGGGATTCCGACGACATCAGCGATCAGGAACTGATTTTCGGACGCACCAAGTCATCTGGCGCACCGCTCTCCGGCGGCGACGAGTTCGCCACCATCGACTTCCATAAAAAGCTTGCCGACGGCGGTTTTGCGGTGGATCGGTTTTCCCATGTGCGCCTGGCACATCCGGATTTCAACGGCGGCGCGCAAATCCTGCGGCGCGGATACAACTACACCGACGGGATCGATACGCGTACCGGAACCCTGGCCGCAGGACTGTTCTTCATGGCGTATCAGAAGAACGCCCACGAGCAGTTCGTGCGCATCCAAAACAACCTCGCCCAAGACGGCCTCAACGAGTACATCTCCCCGATCTCCAGTTCACTCTTCGCTATACCGCCGGGATTGGCGAAGATCGGCGACTGGTACGGCAAGACGATGTTCGGCTACCAAAGCTAGAGCGAGCCGCTGCCCGCATACGGGCAGCGGCTATCGCCCCGCAGCTACGTCCGCGCGGAGACGATTCCCCGGCGCTGGAGCTCATCGATAATGATCCCGACCAGCACCTCGATGTCGGCACCGGTGGTGTCGAACCGCAGATCGGGGTTCTCCGGCTTCTCGTAGGGTGAGTCAATTCCGGTGAGCCCCTTGAGTTCACCGCTGCGCGCACGCCGGTAGAGCCCCTTCGGGTCACGGCGTTCACATTCCGCGACCGGCGTCGAGACGTGTACCTCAACGAAATCCAGCTCCGCGGCATTATGCAGTTCCCGTGCGATCTCGCGATCCGAGCGCAACGGCGAGACCATCGACGCGATGGAGATGACGCCGGCGTCGGCGAATAGACGTGCGAGATGCCCTACCCGCCTGATGTTCTCGGCGCGGTCACCCGGGGCGAAACCAAGATCGTCGGAGATACCGTGCCGGATATTGTCTCCATCGAGCAGATAGGCGACGCGGGCGCGGCTCACGAGCTCTCGCTCAAGCGCAACCGCGACAGTGGATTTACCGGACGCGGGCAATCCGGTCAACCACACCGTCGCACCGCGCTGACCGGTCTTCGTCCATCGTTCGGTGCGGCTCAGTGCGCTCGGATGCCACTTGATGTCATTGCGGGTTGCCTTACCCGGAATCACCTCACGCGGTTCGAGAATGGTGCCAGCACCCACTGTGTCGTTGGACGACTCGCTGATCAGGATGAACGCACCGGTGCTCCGGTTATGTGCATACGGATCGGCCACCACCACCGACGAGGTACGCAGGGTGATGGTGCCAATGTCATTGAGTACCAACTCCGACGGCCCGACCTGCTCAAGCAACGACTCCGGATCCAGGCGCCGTTCCAATGACTGCACGGTGGCCCGCACCGTCGAGGCCCCCTGTTTGAGTGCCACCCGATCACCGGCATGTAGCGGCGTCTCCGCGAGCCAGCACACCGTCGCCGACAATTCACGCGCCAGCACCGGCAGATGCGCATCCGGCGCCCCGCTGACGATCACATCGCCGCGACCGACGTCGATATCGTCGGCCAGCTGCACCGACACCGATAGCGGCGCCACCGCGGCATCGCGGTCGGGATCGAGCGTGTCCAACGCGGTGACGATGCTGCGCGAACCTGACGGCAGCACCACGATCTCGTCACCCACTCGCAGCACACCCGCCGCGACACGACCGGTGTAGTTGCGTTTGCCGTCGGGACCGGGCCGCGACACCCACTGAACCGGCAAACGTAATTCGCCGGCCTGCGGACTGGTCGCGTGCAGATCGATGTTTTCGAGATATTCGAGCAGAGTGGGACCGGTGTACCAGGGGGTGTTGGGTGAGCGATGCACCACGTTGTCACCCAGTTTGGCGGCCACCGGGATGGCGACGATGCTCTCCGCGCCGACGTTGATCGCGAGCTCATCGAGATCGGCCTGCAACTGCGCGAAGCGTTCGGCCGAGAAATCGACCAGGTCGATCTTGTTCACCGCGGCAACCAGATGCGGCACGCCCACCAGAGTGGAGATGCGCGCATGCCGTCGAGTCTGGCGCAACAGCCCTTTTCGAGCGTCCACCAGGAGTACGGCGACATGAGCATTGGACGCACCGGTGAAGGTATTACGGGTGTACCGCTCGTGACCGGGAGTGTCGGCGAGCACGTAGCTGCGGGTGTCGCTGGAGAAGAACCGGTACGCGACATCGATGGTGATGCCCTGTTCACGTTCGGCCCGCAGGCCGTCGGAGAGCGCAGCCAGATCCACGTCTCCGTCGTCGGAGGTCACCCCGGCGAGGTGATCGCTGGGCAGCGAGCCGGTGTCATGTAGTAGCCGTCCGATCAGCGTCGACTTCCCGTCGTCGACGCTGCCCGCGGTGGCCAGCCGCAGGATCTGGCGCTGCGCGGGCAGCGCGGCCCCGGTGGTGGCGGTATCGGTCACGGTCTCGGTCATCAGAAGTATCCTTCTCGCTTGCGGTCTTCCATGGCCGCCGACGAGGTGCGGTCGTCGGCTCGGGTTTCGCCTCGTTCGGAGACCGTGGCGGCACTGATCTCGGCAATAATCTCGGGAATGGTAGTGGCCCGCGAACGGACCGCACCGGTGATCGTCAAATCGCCGACGGTGCGGTAGCGCACCCATTCTGTATGGACGTCGTCGGCCGAGTCCGGTTGCGAATACGGCGAAACCGCGAGCAGAATGCCATCGCGGTCAAACACCTCGCGCTCGCTCGCAAAGTAGATTGACGGCAATTCGAGCTTCTCCTGCTCGATGTACCGCCAGATATCCACCTCGGTCCAATTCGACAGGGGAAACACCCGGACCGATTCACCGCGGCGGATGCGCCCGTTATAGAGCGACCACGGTTCGGGCCGTTGCGCCCGCGGATCCCACTGCCCGAACTCGTCGCGGAAGCTGAATACTCGTTCCTTGGCCCGGGCCCGGTCTTCATCACGCCGGGCGCCCCCGAAGGCGGCGTCAAAGCCTCCGGCTTCCAACGCTTCCAACAACACCGGGGTTTGCAGGCGGTTACGCGACCCAGACGGATCGAGGGACTCCGCGATCCGCCCGGCATCGATCGCTTCCTGCACCGACGCGACGATCAGCTTGATCCCGTCAGGGTTTTCCTGCGTCGGCGCGACCCGGCGGTCACGGAATTCGATCACCTCGTCGAAATTGTGCCCGGTATCCACGTGCAGGATCGGGAACGGCAATGGCGACGGCCGAAATGCCTTCTCCGCCAGTCGAAGTAGCACGATGGAGTCTTTGCCGCCGGAGAACAGCAGCACCGGCCGTTCCAGTTCGGCGGCAACCTCGCGGATGATGTGCACCGACTCTGCTTCGAGCACCCTCAGCGCGGTGACGTGATCGAGGGTGTCGCTCGATCCGGTATCAGGGATCACTTCGGCGGTCATAGCGGATATCCGTTCCGTACCGCGTCTTCGCGGTAGCGCTCGGCCCACTCCTTGGAGCGGGCGTTGGACTGCGGCTTCAAAGGGGGCGGGGGTGCGAGCCCCGGATCTTGCCCGAGGGCGCCAAGGACGCGGCCGGTGGTTCCCGACGGGTCTTTGACGAGTTCGCTGAACCCGATGTCGATGGGCGTGATGCGCTCCGCGGCGAACCACTCCCGCCAACTGCGTTCCTGAGCGAGCAGGATGGCGGCGAGATGCGCGATACCGGCCGCATTGTATTCGGCATTGTCTGCACCCGACTCGCCATTATCCCGCCAGACCCGGGTCTGCACGGCTCGCCACATCGATACCGCTTGCGGCACTACATCTTCACGGTATACGTGAATGTAGAGCGGATCGTCACCGAGCACAGTACGGATCGCCGTGCGCAGCGATCCAGAGGCGACCCGGGTCCGGGCGATGAGTAGCGAGACCTGATTCCACATCAGCTTGCCGCCCCACACTCCGTTGGTCCCACGACCGGCGGCAAGGATGTCGGTACGCCATTGCTCGAAGGTCCGCGTATCCACGACACCCGGATCGATCTCGGCGAGCAGGCCGAGGATGTGCGGATCCTCTACCCCGGCAAACCATTCCCGCGGCTGCGGAGACTGGGATGAGGACGGGAAGTATTGGAAGAACTCCTCGGGGGTTCCCGCGACGCCTGTAGCGGCGAGAGATTCGACGAGTAGCGTGCTCCCGCTACGCTGACTCGCGCACACGAGATAGTGGTCGACTGGCGGCACCGGCCCAGTCTATACAGTCGAAAACCAGCCGCAACCTGCGAGTTTTGAGTCAGCGTCGGGGAAAATATTTACAACACGACTATTGTGTGAACCATGTGCGGTGGCGGTCATACTCCGCTACGCTGGGCGATTTCGCGTGCGGACTCACTAACCGTATCGCGGTCAGTGTCACCACCGTTAGTGTCGCCATCGTTTATGTCGCCATCGTTTATGTCACCATCGTTTATGTCACCATCGTTTATGTCACCGCCGCGGATCTCACCGGAGAGTTCCCGCGACACCCCGAGGGGCCGACGCGAAGGCAACGCCTCCTCGTCGGGCGCAATATCGCTGGCGCGCTCATGGAATCGGGCCATGAACCCCGCGGCAATGGCAGCACCCTCCGCTTCGTCCGGCAGTACGTCGGCGGTCGTATCGCGCCACCGGGCGAGCCGTGCCGCCAGATCTGCACGGATATCGGCATATTCCGGGTCGCCAGCGAGGTTGTCGCGTTCGGTTGGGTCGCGGTCGAGGTCATAGAGTTCGACGGCGGGCCGTGGTGTGGTGGTCACCGCCACGTCGATGGATCGCGCCGAGAGGCTATCGGCGATGTCGAGCGGAAGCACCAGCGCCGGAAGATCCACGTAGTTCTCGATATAGCTGTGCGATTTGGTACGCACGGCCCGGATCGGATCGTAGGCATCGTGGTAGGTCTTCTCCGTAAACACCTCCGCACGTGCGGGTACGACGGCGCCGATGTTGATCTGCCTCGCGTGGGAGATGCCGTCGACGTCCGCCGGCGCCTTTACTGCGAGCAGGTCGAGGATCGTCGGGGTCAGATCAACCCCGGAAAACAGATCGTCGTATACCCGCGGGGCGATCGCGCGGGCCGCCGGTGGCCGGATGATGAGCGCGACTCCGGTGCCCTCGGCGTACAGAGTCGACTTGGCACGGGGAAAGGCCAGTCCGTGGTCGGTAATGAAGACGATCCAGGTGTTCTCGTCGAGGCCGAGGGATGCCACGGTCTCCAATAGTCGCCCAACCGCGGCGTCCGCCTTCTCGATGCTGCCGTGCAGGCCAGCCAGATCCTCCCGGACATCATCGGTGTCGGGCAGAAAGGCCGGCAGGTCAATATCGCGGGTATCCGCCGCGACATACTCATCGGCCGGATAGGGCCGGTGCGTCTCGAAGAACCCAGCCGTCAAGAAGAACGGCCGTTCGCGGCCCCGCTCGGCATATCGATGCAGCCAGCGCTGCGATTGCGCTACCACATAGTCACAGCGCGAGTCAGAGACATCCACCGTGTCGAAGCCGAGGCGTTCGGGATCAGCGCTCTCGTGCTGCATGCCGAAGAGGACCGTCTGATATCCGTGCTCGCCGAGTACGTCGGGGAGCGTGCGCACTCCGTCGCGATATTCGAATCCGTGATGTGCCAATCCAACCAGGCCATTGCGATGCGGATATTGCCCGGTGAACAACGATCCCCGGGCGGGCGAGCACAACGGTGCGGTGGCATGGGCATGGGTGAACCGAATCCCGGATGCGGCGAGCGTATCCATCGTCGGACTCGACACCCCGTCCGCGCCGTAGCAGCCCAGGTGGCGACCCAGGTCATGCCAGTGGATCAGGATGACGTTGTCACGAGTGGGGACGCTGCCGTCGGCATCAGAAGGCACATCGTCGAAAGGCATCCGTCCATGATGCACCCGTTGTTAGTCCACATCACACGTAGTTCCGCCGGCGCCTGCCCAACGGTGCGGCGCCACCGCCGGACACCGAAATGAAATCAGCGTGACTAAAAACGCGCTCCGATGCGGTTGAGGACCGCGAGCCAGGCATCACGGGAATCCAGCGCGGTACCCGAGGCCGCGGCGTACGCCTCGGCGGCACGCACCGTACGCATCACATCCAGCGTGCGGGCACGCGCGGCCGCCTCGACACTCTCCTCACCCGCTGCCACGGTGACGGTCCACACCGCGGGATCGATCGTATCGACGGGATAGTCGGACGCGGTGAGTCGCTCAAGTACCTTCTGGGTAAGCGCGAGCGCGGGCGCGGTCGTGGCGATCCCGTCGAGCACCGACCCCCGTAGCTTTTCTGCGGCCTTACGTTCCTCCCACTCACGGATCTGTGCCTGCACATCCAGTTGCGTACCCGACAAAACTCCCGGCGCACGCCGCCGCATCTTCTCGATGAAACTGCGCGCCACCGCATCGATATCGAAGGGATCGTCGGGGTGATCTGCGGCGATCGACGCATGAAAAAGTAACTGCAGTAACAGATCACCGAGTTCTTCACGCAGATCCGACCGGTTGGCGGTGTCGATGGCATCCAGCAGCTCATAGACCTCTTCGAGGAGATAACGCCGCAGCGATGCATGGGTCTGCGCCGACTCCCAGAGACCGTTGCGGCGCAGTGTATTCATCAGAGCAACCGCATCAAGGAGATCCTCTCCCGCGCTCGGCGGAGTGGTAATCACCCTATCTCCGCGCGCAATCCGCTCGCGCACGAACCGATGGTCGGGGTCGGCGGCCAATAACGTCCGCGACGGGTCTGAGCCCTCGACGGCGGGCTCGAAGTCGCCCAGCAACCAGAGCACCGCCACCGGCACGTCTTCGGTCACCAATACCGTGCCCGCCAGCGCGGCGCTCGCAGAGATCGGGATCAGCCCCGGCCGACGCGGGTTAATTAGCACAACGGTCATAGCGCGCCCCCCGATGACAGCGGTTTAAGCGTAGTTAGGAAAGCATTTAGATAATCGATCAACTCGTCGTCGCGCAACCGCGCCGAACCCACTCCTCCCGTCCGCGGAACGGGGAGCGTGACGATTGAGGTCGTCGCCCGGTAGGCGGCCGCGGGATAAAGCCGCTTGAGCCTTACCTGCTCGCTATCGAGCAGATGCAGCGGGGAAATCTTCACACTGGTACCCACCGCACCGATCTCGACGACCCCGCGTTCGCGACACCGTAACCGGAGTTTGGCGATCGCCGCCAGGCGCCGAGTCTGCGCGGGCGGATCTCCGTAGCGGTCGGTGAGTTCGGTGAGTACCCCGTCGACCGCTTCGTCGCTGACGGCGGCGGCGACCTTGCGATACGCCTCGAGGCGTAGTCGGTCGGAATCGACGTATTCGACCGGGATATGGGCGTCCACCGGGAGATCAATGCGGACCTCGGCCGATTCATTCGAGACGACCGGCGCCCCGTCGGCGGCCGCACGGTACGCCTCAACCGCTTCTCCGACGAGGCGGACGTAGAGGTCGAATCCCACCCCGGCCACATGTCCGGACTGATCGGCACCGAGCACGTTGCCCGCGCCGCGCAGTTCGAGGTCCTTGAGCGCCACCGCCATTCCGGCGCCCAGTTCGTTGTTCTGGGCGATCGTCGCCAGCCGGTCGTAGGCCGTCTCGGTCAGCGGTTTCTCCGGACTGTAGAGCAGGTAGGCGTAGCCGCGTTCACGACTGCGCCCCACCCGGCCGCGGAGCTGATGCAACTGGGACAGGCCGAGATTCTCGGCGCGGTCGACGATGAGGGTGTTCGCGTTCGAGATGTCCAGACCCGTCTCGATGATCGTGGTGCAGACCAGGACGTCATACTCGCGGTTCCAAAATCCCGCAACGGTGCGTTCGAGTTGATCTTCATTCATTTGGCCATGTGCCACAACTACTCTCGCCTCAGGCACCATCGCGGAGATATCCCGGGCGGTCTTATCGATCGTGGACACCCGGTTGTGTACGTAGAACACCTGGCCATCGCGCAGCAGTTCCCGGCGAATCGCCGCAGCCACCTGCTTGGGCGCATACGCACCAACATAGGTCAGCACGGGATGCCGCTCCTCGGGCGGGGTGAGGATCGTCGACATCTCACGAATACCGGCCATCGACATCTCAAGGGTTCGCGGGATCGGGGTCGCCGACATGGTGAGCACATCGACATGCGTGCGCAGCGATTTGATGTGTTCCTTATGCTCAACCCCGAATCGCTGTTCCTCGTCGACGATTACCAGTCCGAGGTCACGCCAGCTGATTCCGGTCTGTAACAGCCGGTGGGTGCCGATGACGATATCGACCTCGCCCGCGGCCATCGCCGCGATGATCTCCCGGGATTCCTTGGCGTCGGTGAACCGCGATAGTCCGCGCACGCGGACCGGGAACCCCGCCATACGTTCGGTGAAGGTCTGCAAATGCTGTTGCGCAAGAATGGTTGTGGGCACCAGAACGGCCACCTGTTTGCCATCCTGCACCGCCTTGAACGCCGCGCGGACCGCGATTTCGGTCTTACCGTAGCCGACATCTCCGACGATGACCCGGTCCATCGGCACGGGCCGCTCCATATCATTCTTCACCTCGCCGATCACGGTGAGTTGGTCGAGCGTCTCGGTGAAGTCAAAGGCGTCTTCCATCTCCCGCTGCCAGGGTGTGTCCGGGCTGAACGCGTAACCGGGGGCGGCATGCCTGGCCGCATACAGGGCGACCAGCTCGCCGGCGATCTCACGAACCGCTTTGCGCGCCTTACGTTTCGTATTCTGCCAATCCGAGCCGCCGAGTTTGGACAGTGACGGCTGTTCACCGCCGACATAACGGGAGAGCTGATCGAGTGCGTCCATCGGCACATAGAGTCGGTCACCGGGCTGTCCCCGCTTGGACGCAGCGTATTCGAGGACGAGATATTCGCGGCGTGCGCCCGACACCGTACGCTCGATCATCTCAATGAATTTTCCGATGCCATGCTGGTCGTGCACCACCAAGTCACCTGCGGTCAGCGCCAGCGGGTCAACCTGATTACGCCGCTTGGCCGGCAGCCGCCTACCATCGCGCACCCCGGCAACCCTGGTCCCGGTCAGATCGGTTTCCGCGACGACGACGAGTCCTGCGCTCGGGCAAACGATTCCGCGTCGCAGACTGCCGCCGAAGACACAGACCGTACCCGGCGAGGGATCGGCACCCGCCTCGGCGATCACATAGGGCACCTCAGCGTCGGCAAGGCGTTCCCCGACACGCTGGGCAGTCCCCTTGCCGGCCACGACGATCGCCGCGGTATTGCCTGCTCCGACGTGGGCACGTAACTGGGCGAAGGTCGCCACGATCTCGGCCTCGTCGCCACGTGGCGCGGGGCCCGGCTCCACGTTCAGCGACAATTCCTCCGCAGTACCGGAGGAAAACGGACTCATCGTCCACCATGAGTGGTGCACGCCCAACGTGGCCTTGCGCACCGCATCGAGCGATCGATAGGCGCTTGCCTGTAGATCGAGCACACCGGGGGTGCTCGCCGATCCCCTCGTGTCCACCGGCGCGGAGGCTCCCATCGCCGCCGCATTCCACGACGCCTCAAGGAATTCCGCCCCGGTCTGTGCGAGATCAGCAGCGCGGGTGCGAACCTTCTCCGGATCGAGAATCAGCACCCGGGCACCTGCGGGCAGCACCTCGGTGAGTAATTCCATCTCACCGTCGATGAGCCCCGGGATGAGTGCCTCCATGCCGGCAACCGGGATCCCGTCGGCAAGTTTGGTCAGCATCTCCGCCAGCGTCGGTTCACCCGCATGCTCGACGGCCAATGCGGCGGCACGCTCACGCACCTGCGCGCTCAGGAGTAGTTCGCGGCAGGGATGGATGAGCACCGTCGAGACATCGATCTCTGGCTGGCTACGCTGGTCGGCAACCGAGAATGCTCGCATCTCGCTGATCTCGTCGCCCCAGAACTCTACCCGCACAGGGTAATCCGCAGTATTCGCGAATATGTCGAGAATACCTCCGCGCACCGCGAATTCACCGCGGCGGCCCACCATATCGACGCGTTCGTAGGCCATTTCCACCAGATCCACCAGCAGCGCGTCGAAGTCGATCTCGATACCTTCGCGCAGCGTGATGGTACGAATATCCCTAAGCCCGGGGGCCATTGGTTGCACAAGGGAACGCACTGTCGTGACCACCACCCGCAGTGGCTCAGCCGATGGATCGGCGAATCGATGCAGCACCGCCATCCGTTGCCCGACCACCTCTGCACTGGGCGATAGTCGCTCATGCGGCAACGTCTCCCAGGAGGGGAACGCCGCGACCGACGATGGGTCGAGCAGTTCACGTAGTTCGGCGGTCAGATCGTCGGCCTCGCGACCATTGGCGGAGACCACAAGCAACGGGGCCTGCGCCGACTGCGCCAGGCAGGCGACCACGAACGGGCGGGCCACGTCGGGGGCGACGATATCGAGCCGGGGAACTGTCGCCTCGCCTGCGGAATCCGCAGCGGAGAGTGTAGCGAGACGGGAGAAGGAGTCATCCGCACAGACGAGGGCGGCGAGCCCGCGCAGGGCGGCAGGTGGCGACGACACTCAAGCGATTCTAGGGCCCGGTCACCGTGCGTCAGAATGCCCATCTCCTTGCCCGCGACAGCCCCGAACTAGTCCGCCTCCGGAGCTGCCCCCGCGGCGGTGGAGCGTTGCGTGGAATCCACGTAGTCGGGTCCGACAATCTTGGGATCGGGGTCGAGCCGGGTGAGGCCGTTCCAACACAGATTCACCAGATGCGCGGCGACAACCTCTTTCGAAGGTTCGCGCACATCAAGCCACCACTGCGCGGTCACCGACACCATCCCGACAAGGGCCTGGGCATATAACGGCGCGAGCGCGGGATCGAAGTTGCGCCGCTCAAAGTCGCCCGCCAACAGGTGTTCGACCTGACTGATGGCGTCGTTCAACAGGCTTCCGTAGGTGGCCGTTTTGCCCGAGCTGGCACTGTCGCCGCGCACCAGGATGCGGAATCCGTCGGTGCGTTCCTCCATATAGGTGAGTAATGCGAGGGCGACTTGTTGGATGCGGTACAGCGACCTGTTCTTGACCAGTGACGATGTGACCATCTCCAGCAGGGTCTCCATCTCACGGTCCACCACGACCGCGTACAGGCCCTCCTTGCCGCCGAAGTGCTCGTAGACGATCGGCTTGGATACCCCCGCCCGCTGTGCGATCTCCTCGATCGAGGTGCCTTCGAAACCACGCTCGGCGAACAGTCCGCGGGCGACCTCGATGAGCTGCAGCCGGCGCTGAGCACCGGTCATCCGCGCGCGAGTCACGCGGTGCACCTCCGTCGATTTATCCGTCGGACGACTCACCACCATGCGTCCAGCCTATCGACACCCGCCCGCTACCTAGTAGCCGTCGGTCATCGCGCCACCTCACATTCTCACAGTGCGCATTCTCACAGTGCCCATTCTCACAGCGGCAGATGATTCGCAGCCGTTGCACCGAGTGGGGCACCAGTGTCAGCATTTATTTACTACAGCAAAGATATTTGCTTGGCCCCGGACACGAAACCGGAGATGCGGGAGCACACCATGAGCACCGTCGACACAGTCATCAAAGAAGCACTGCCGCGTGCGGCGCACGCGTCGCGCAGTTCGGCACTGCCCGCATTCAAGATCGCCGCCTTTGTGGTCGGCTGCATCCTTCTCGCATTGCCAACGGCCCACGTCGGAGACTTCCACCTGTGGGCAACACATTGGGGCACAGCCCCAACAGTGGCCGCCTTCATCGCCACCGTCGCCATGGGTGTCGCCCTCTTCTGGGCGGGAGCCCGTGGCCTGATCACAGGTTTGATCGGCTACTGAACTCCCCCTTGCCAATACGTTCCGCATCGCCCGAATACACCTCGACTAGGGATGAGATGTCCCGTATCGCAACCCATCGAGCAACAGCTCCAATGGCCCCACGGTGTCAGCGAGATCCCTACTGACATAGGCGATACCAGTTGCGGTACGCAGAATGTCGATAGCCTCGACGCCGTCCCGCAAAGTCCCGTTCCGCACACCCTCGTCGAGGAATAAGTTCACCGCGGTGACCAGACCATTGCGTGTGTCCGTCCGGAAACTCGAATCTTGCGCCAATACGGTAGCGAGCGTGCGGTCGACACCCCGGTCTCGGATGAGCATGGCTATCAAGGTGTTTAGCCAACAGCGCATAGCCTCGACCGTGGTCTCTGAATCGGCAAGCATCCCGGTCGCGGAGTCGCACAATTCAACGACGCGACCCCGGTAGACCGCCTCAATCAGATGGGGGCGGGTCGGGAATCGGCGGTAGAGAGTTCCGATGCCAACACCCGCTGCGGCGGCAATGGCACTCAACGACACCTTGTTGCCTTCCCGGTTGATCAGTTCGGTCGCCGCGGCCAGAATTCGCTCGTAATTCTCCTGCGCGTCGGCGCGAAGCGTTTCCGGCTTCTTCCCGGCCCCCACGATCGTCACTTCCTCCACCTTCTTCGCCGTCCCCACGTTTTTCGCCACATCCACCATCTTCGCCGCCTCCATATTCGCAGCACATCCCGCACCACTCCGATCCGGACAAATTTTCCAAGTTGTATCCGGAGCACTCTCCACTTACTATAGATCGAGTATCCGGAGTCCACTCCACTTAGGGAGTGAACCGAGCCGTTATCGGCCCTGATGACATCCCCCGGCTACCGCCCCAAGGCCGTGGTGGTAACCATCCCGAATCATGCTGAGAGGTCTGTGAAATGTCCCAATCCGATACGACATCCGTCGATGTCACGCCGGCGAAAGAGCCGAGCACGTCCGCAGTGGTTGCGGTGCTGGCAATCGCCGGCATCGTGGTGTCGCTCATGCAGACACTGGTTATTCCGATCATCCCCCATCTCCCCGAATATCTACACGCACCCGCCTCCGACACCGCGTGGGTGATCACCGCGACCCTGCTGGCCGCCGCTGTCGCGGTTCCGGTCATGGGGCGCCTGGGCGATATGTACGGCAAACGCCGATTACTGCTGATCAGCATGGCGCTCATGGTCGTCGGTTCGCTGGTCGGAGCGCTGGCCAGCAATGTGATCGTGATGATCATCGGACGATCGCTGCAGGGTATGGCCTCGGGTGTCATCCCCCTGGGCATCAGTGTGATGCGTGACGTACTGCCCAAGGAGAAACTCGCCGGCGCCGTCGCCACCATGAGTGCCTCACTCGGCGTGGGAGGTGCCTTCGGCCTGCCGATCGCCGCTGCGATCGCTGAATACGCCGACTGGCGGATGCTCTTCTGGGCGTCGGGGGTACTCGGTTTACTCGCCGCCATCACCATCGTCTTGGTCGTTCCCGAGTCGCCCATCCGGGCGAGCGGCAACTTCGATTACCCCGGTGCCATCTCCCTGTCGACCGGTCTGATCGCCTTGCTTCTCGGCGTATCCAAGGGCGGATCGTGGGGCTGGACAAGCACCAGCACGATCATCTGCTTCGTCATTGCCGCCGTGGCACTGGTCAGCTGGGTGCTACTGGAGCTGCGAGTGAGCGCGCCGATCGTCGATGTACGGGTCACCGTGCGGCGCCAAGTCCTCTTCACCAACATCGCCTCCGTCGTCTTCGGTTTCGCGATGTTCGCCGCGACAATGGTCTTCCCGCAGGTGGTGCAGTTACCCACGGCCACCGGGTTCGGCCTGGGCGGCTCAATGCTCGTCGCCGGTCTCGTCATGGCGCCATTCGGGGTCATGCTCCTGCTAGCCGCACCACTATCCTCCTTCCTCACCAACCGATTCGGACCCAAGATCACTCTGCTTGCCGGTGCGCTCGTCGTCGGCGCGGGCTATTTGCTCGGCGTGTTCATCCTGCATTCGATCTGGCAGCTGATCATTACCGGCATCATCATCGGATTCGGTACAGGCCTGGCATATGGGGCCATGCCGGCGCTGATTATGGGTGCGGTGCCGCCGTCGCAGACCGGTGCCGCCAACAGCTTCAACACCCTGATGCGTTCGCTCGGAACATCGTTCGCGAGTGCCATCGCCGGAGTGATCCTGGCCCAGATGACCGTCTCTCTCGGATCGGCCTCAATACCGAGCGAGAACGCATTCCGGCTGATCATGCTGATCGCCGCGGGCGCTTCGTTGGCCGCCTTCCTGGTGACCTTGCTGATCCCCAAGCACCAGTCCGCATCCCTCGAGGCAGAGATCGTCGATGCTCCCGCATCAGCGCACTGATGGTCGCGCACACGCTATGAACTACCTATCACACAGGAGGATCTGATCATGAGTGCCTCAATAGTCGTCGGAATCGACGGCTCAGCTGCGGCGACGACGGCATTACGGTGGGCCGCCGAAACCGCCAACCGCGAGCACCGCACCCTCACCGTTCTTGGGGTGTTCGACCCGCTCGCCGCCAACCACGCCCCGGAACCGATCATCGCGGCCAGCGTCCTCGACGCCATCAGCGCCGACGTCACCGCGGCCGTACATGAGGCAGTGGCCTCGGCCCGCACACAGTTCCCCGGCCTCGAGGTCGAGGGCCGGGTCGCCGCCGGCACCGCATCGGCGGTGTTGATCGACGCAGCGAACCACGCGAGCCTCGCGGTGGTCGGAACCCGACATCTGTCCGGCGTGAAAGGACTGTTCCTCGGATCGGTGAGCACCAGCGTCGCCGCGCACGCGACCGGTCCGGTCGCGGTGATTGCCGGCGAGACAGGCCCGGGGCCGGTTGTCGCGGGCGTCGATGGCTCACCCCTGACCCAATATGTGCTGCGGGCGGCATTCCACCAGGCCGCCAAACTCAAAGTGGGAGTGACCGTTGTCCACTCATGGACCGACCTGAGTAACGAGACGCTGGCCGGTCAGCATGCTGACGCCGACCAACTCTTCGTTGCCGGCGCAGGAGTCCACGAAAGCATCGGCCAGTGGATCCTCCACTACTCTGACGTTCATCCCGACATCCCGGTCAACACCGTGGTCGCCGCGGACGGCCCCGTCCACCACATCCTGACCGCCGGCCGCGACGCCTCCCTGATCGTCGTCGGGTCACGTGGCCGCGGCGGCTTCGCCGGCACGCTGCTCGGCTCGACCAGCCAGGCGATCCTGCATCACGCCACCCGTCCCGTCCTCATCGTCAAACAGTCTTTTCCGCTCGATGAACCCGGTCCACTCGACCAGGACTGAGTAGGTGCCGGCCCCGCACCGCCCGACTAACCAACCAACCGCACTACAGATCGGACACACCGTGATCGAGCCAACTGACCTGTTCCACACCGGAATAATCGTGGACGACCCCCATGCCGTCATGACACGGTTGAGCGCCCTATTCGGGTACAAGTGGGGTGAACAGATCGGTGGGCCCATCACTGTCGAATTGGCCGACGGCGAACGCACCGTCGATCTCAAGGCGTGGTACTCAACCTCACAACCACGTCTTGAGATAGTCGAGTCGATCGCCGGAACCGTATGGCAGCCGTCAGATTCGGGCGCCCATCACCTCGGTTATTGGGTGGCGGACGTGGCGGCAACCACCGACGAACTTACCCAGCACGGCTATCGAGTCGAGGCTGTCGGCAAACGTCCCGGCGGATTCATCTACTGGTCGTATCTCCGGCCCGAATCCGGCCCACGGGTCGAATTAGTAAGCACGGCGCTGCGACCGACGATGGAGAAATACTTCGAGACCGGAAGCGTCTCCGGCTGATCGCATCCGGCCAGCGACCACCTAGCAGGCGGGAATCCCGGCCCGGATCAGGGTCGGATTCCCGCCTGAAACGCCTTGGTAACCAATTGAGCCCGATCATGAGCACCCACCTTGGTCATCGCTCTCGTCACGTGGGTCTTCACGGTGAACGGCGACAAGAATAACCGGTCAGCGATCTGCGCATTCGTCATCCCGGCAACCACACACCCGACAACCTCGCGTTCACGAGTGGTCAGCGTCTCGAATAGCAGCACCAGTTCGCCGTCGAGGGCAATCGGGCGCTCATCACCCACATGCGAGACAACAGCGTTAATTGCATTGGGCGACAACACATTATGCCCCGCCGCAATTCGACGCACCCCGTCGATGAGTTCGACCGGACTCGCACCCTTACCGAAGAAGCCGTCGGCACCGACTTTCAACGCGCGCAGTACATTATCGTCGTGCTCGAATGTGGTGAGCACCAGGATGCGGACGTCCTCGGCCGAGATATCTTCCCGGATACGCTTAATCGCCTCGACACCATCGATGCCGGGCATGCGGATATCCATTAGCACCACATCGGGGCGGATGTCGGTGACGACCGCCACCGCACTCAGACCGTCGGCGGCCTCGGCGACAACCTCGATGTCGGGGTGGGATTCGAGTATGCCGCGCAACCCAACCCGGATCATCTCCTGATCGTCGACGATCACCACCCGGATCATGCGGGTGCGCCTTCGGTGGCGGAGGCAGATGATCTGCCACCATGCTGCGGGCCGAACACAGCCAACACCCGGAAGGTAGTGCCCACCGCACTCGCCTCGAGGTGGCCGCCGGCCGACACCGCACGTTCACGCATCCCGATCAACCCGTAACCTCCCACCCTCACCGCCGGATGTACTGCGCCAGAATCATACTCGTTAACCACCTCAACCAGCGCAGAACCATCTTCGCCGACCGACACATGCAGCACTACCCGGCCCGTTCCATGCCGTTGCGCATTAGTCAGCGCCTCCTGCGCCACACGGTAGACCGCGGCGCTGCGCCCGGAGCTCAACGGACGAGAAAGACCTTCGAATTCGGCATCGATATCCATACCCGCAGCGACCAGTTTCTGCACCAGCTCACCAAGCCGGGAATGCTCAGGAGTCGGCTCCGAATCGTCATCGGCGGATCGGGAATCGCGCAATACCGTGAGAATATTGGCGGTTTCACCGAGAACCTCCTGAATTCCCTTGCGAGCCGCAGCAAGCGAGAGCGCAGCATCTTCTGCTTCGGGGGGAAGGCGAACCTGCGCCAGACCCAAATGCATGCTCACTACCGCAATCTGATGACCTACCCCATCATGCAGGTCACGCGCGATACGCAGCCGTTCCTCGGCGATACCGCGTTCAACGGCCACCTCACGCGACACCAATGCCTGCGTGGTTTGAGTCTCCAACACCGACCAGTACTCGCGATGGGCGAACATCGAACTGCCGATGGCGGTCATCAGGATCGCGGAGAATCCGGCAATCGACGCCGCCGGATTGGTATCCGGTGACACTCCGCCGTCCGAGATAGCCACCGAGATCAGGTTTGCCAGCGCGGTGACAGAGCCGACCAGCAGCGCCGGAATTCCGCGACTGGCGAGCAGCAACGCCCCAAAACAGGCCACCGACCAGCTCGTCAATGGACTATGCCCGACAACCAGCGCAAGTAGGGGGCCGGCGGCCATTCCCGTCAGGCCGACATATGGGCGCATGGTCGAGACGATCACCCCGATAGTGGTGACCACCACCGGGATGATCGTGGCCATCCCGAGGTGACGTCGAATCACATCGAAGCACTCCACTGCGGTCGCGGTCAGTGCTACCGCAATAACAATGCGCCCCAGCGTCTGAGGCCACGAATCCCGCAACACGATTCTCGTCCCCACCGGGCGGGCAGACGCAAAAACCCCAACTGCCTTCCGTCGGCGCTCGTCAATCCTGCGGCGACCCGCCGTCGTCCGATTGTCATCAGCCACAGTCGAAAATCTACTCCGATCGGAGTACTTCGGATCGATGCGTTTGTCGGATTCGCACAGTCGTGCCGGCGGGCACGATATGGGTGTCAGCACAACAACACACCACAAAGAGTCCCGGAGGACACCGTGAGTAAGCCACAGATATTCGACGACCCAACCAGCATCCTGTTCGAACACTCACGAGTGTGCATTCCGACGACGCAGGAAAAGCAATACATCGACGGCTATGCCAGCTTCGGCTGGGAGGTTGTCGGCATACCGCGGGCGCAAGGTGTTCGTGGCCAGCACACGGAGATACTTTTCCGACGCGACCGGGATACGCCCAACCGGAAGGCCCTCGACGAGCTCCAGAGCCAATACGAAACCACGCTGGCCGAGGCGGATCGTATCGACAACGGTCGGTCACGCACCCCGCTGGTGGTGGCTGTGGTCGCCGGACTGATCGGCAGCGCACTCATGGCCGGATCGGTCTTCGCACTCGACGACGGCCTGACTCTGCTGTCAGTCATGCTCGGCGGCAACGCGATTGGCATCTGGCTTATCGGCTACCTCCGGCATCGGCGGGCCACTAAATCCGTCGCTGCCCGGGCGGCACAGGAGGCACCCGCGATCTACGCCAAGGCATCAGATATCGCAGCCCGCGCCGATCGTCTCCGACTCGGCCGCTAGCCCTGTCGCTAGCTCTGCCGCACCGGCATTATGGCCGCCGCCCGGCGGTCATCACCTCGGGGTGTACGCCACCCCACTCAGAAAGGAATCCTCAAATGTACGTGGATAATCCAGAAGTAACGATGGATATCGAAGGACACGGAATCCCCTCCGACGCCCGCGAAGCCGCATTCCTCGACTGGCTGTGCTCCTTCGTCGCCGACGGCGACGACGGGAAGCGCTATTGGTTCGGCTGCTCGCCACTGGTCTTAGTTGCCGAGCAGGTCGATCTCTGGCACTACGAAGTGACCACCGAGACAGGCGGGCTCAAGCAGATCCCCGGATCGGTGTTCAAGGCGGCCGACTTCCCCGACGTCGGGCTGACCGGCCAGGAGGTTCACCCGGCTGGCTCGCTGGATATCGATGCCTCCGATGAGGCCGTCGTGGTGACCCTCGGCGAAAATTTCCGGGTCGAGATCGCACCGGACCACACCTGGCATTACACCCTGCGTGATCCGGAGAACGATTTCACCGCGGACTTCGTGCACCACGGGGTCGGCTTCCCCACCTGGTACGGCCGCGAGAAGCCGTCGGAGCTGACACAGCACAGCATCGCCTACGGCTACAACTGGTCGGGCCGCATCGAGGGAACTCTTACCTTCGGCGACAAGACAGTTCAGGTAACCGGGAAGGGAGTGCGCGAACGCTACATCGCCGTCGATTCCTCGGCCGCCGAGATCGGCGGATGGGAGGACTGGATGTGGTTCCACTTCGACGAGGCCTACGGCAGCCTGTACGAGATGAAGCTCGGCACAAAGGATCAATCGCTGAATCTGGCCGAGGGAAATGAGTTCTTCCCGACCGGCGAGTTCGAGATCCGCCACGGCGACTGGGCCTACCTGCCGTCGTTGGGCGCATTCATTCCCGGCGAGTACCGAGTCATCCTGAAGGTGGAGGCCGGCGTGCTGGACTTCACCGCCCGCCCGCTCGGCGCATCGGTGTGGGGCGTCACCGGAGCGACCCCGAGCACGCCGGTCGCGACTCTCAACTGGGACACCCCCACGGGCACCTTCACCTACAACGATGGACGGGTGGTTGAGCTGACCAACGGTAAGGGTGGTGTCTCCATCCGGCAGTGGCAGCCCTACCCGAATGTGGTGTCGCCGCAGTTCGGCGCCGGCCAGTCCGACGGCCTGACCAGGCTCGCCACCCTGTGATAGCCGCTCCACACCCGGGCGACGGCCGATCCCCTCACTACCCGAGGGGGTCGGCCGATTCCGTGTCTGCACTGAAGTCTGCACCGAACCCAGCGTCAAGCTGGCCCTACTTATGGCTCCCCCACCAGGACTCGAACCTAGAATGCCTGAACCAAAATCAGAAGTGTTGCCGATTACACCATGGGGGATTAGCGCGCTGACGATTGTGCCATAGGCGTCGTACGGAAGCGACGGAGGCTCTCCAGCTGGCCGCCGCCGCTTCCCGCACGCTCAGTCCTTCGGACCGCCCGCCACATAGACCACCTGGCCCGACACGAATCCGGCACCTTCACTGATGAAGAACGACGCGGTGTGTGCGATGTCTTCGGGACGGCCGGTCCGGTTCACGGGAATCTCCGCCGCCGCAGCCTTTTTCAGTTCCTCAAACGGCACCCCGATGCGGGCCGCGGTGGCCGCGGTCATGTCTGTCTCAATGAATCCGGGAGCGATCGCATTGGCGGTCACACCGAATTTGCCGAGTTCGATCGCCAACGTCTTGGTGAACCCCTGGATGCCAGCCTTGGCCGCCGAGTAGTTGGCCTGGCCACGGTTCCCCAGCGCCGAGGTGCTCGAAAGGTTCACGATGCGGCCCCACCCGGCCTCGACCATGTATTTCTGGCAGGCGCGGCTCAACAGGAATGCGCCGCGCAGATGCACGCCGAGCACGGCATTCCAGTCATCCACCGACATTTTGAAGAGCAGGTTGTCACGCAAGATGCCGGCGTTGTTGACCAGTACCGTCGGCGCACCGAGTTCGGCCGCCACCTTCTCGACAGCGGCGGCCACCGATGCCTCGTCGGATACATCGGCGCCGACGGCGATAGCGGTACCGCCGGCATCGTTGATGGCCTTAGCCGTGTCGGCGGCGGCGTCGACGGTGATATCGAGAACCGCGACGGCGAGTCCGTCGTCGGCCAGACGCTTAGCGACCGCGGCGCCGATTCCGCGGCCCGCCCCGGTCACGATGGCGGTCTTCTTGGTGCTCATCGAATTCTCCTCCGTTGGTGTGTCCGTGTAGATGACGATCACAGCGATTCTGTGAGACACATTCGTTCTATCAGGCGCGCTCTGCCGGAGGGCACACGGAGGGTGAGGCCGGTCACTGCGTAGGATCAGGCGCATCGTCGGCACGCGCAGCGACCGCCGGTCCATGCCCGATACAGACGTGACCGGACCACACCGGGAGACCACAATGACCACAGACGCCGCAGCGCCCACCGCGGTGATCGTGCTCGCCGCCGGCGCGGGCACCCGAATGAAATCCAAAACCCCCAAGATCTTGCACAGCATCGGGGGCCGCTCACTGATCGGGCATGCCCTGCACGGAGCCGCCGGCATCGACCCCACCCACCTCATCGCGGTGGTCGGCCACGAGCGCGAACTCGTCACCGCGGCCATCGACGAGATCGCCGGCGAACTGGACCGCACCGTGATCGCGGCCGTCCAGGACGCACCGCTGGGCACCGGCGACGCGGCACGCGCTGGCCTCGCCGCCATACCGGACGACTTTTCCGGCACGGTGATCATCACCGCCGCCGACATCCCGTTGCTCGACGCCCACACGCTGACCGAGCTCATCGCGACCCACACCGCCCAGCCCGCCGCCGCGGTCACATTGACCAGCTTTATCGCCGAAGATCCCACCGGATACGGCCGCATCCTGCGCGGTGACGACAACACCGTCGCCGCCATCGTGGAGCACAAAGACGCCACCGCCGAACAACGCGCCATCGCCGAGGTGAACGCGGGCATCTACGCCGTTGATGCGGCGGCGCTGCGTACCGCGCTGGGTGAACTCTCCACGGACAACGCACAGGGCGAGTACTACCTGACCGATGTCGTCGAAATCGCCCGCGCCGACGGCCAGACGGTGCGGGTGCACACCGTCACCGACCCGGTCCGGGTGGCTGGCTGCAACGACCGGGTACAGCTGGCCGATCTCGGCGGTGAACTCAACCGCCGCATCGTGCGCGCTCACCAGTTGGCCGGGGTTACCGTCGTCGATCCGGCGAGCACCTGGATTGATGTCGACGTACGGATCGACGCCGATGTACGGATCGAACCAGGAACACAACTGCACGGGCACACCGTCATCGGCTCCGACGCCGTGATCGGACCCGACACCACCCTCACCGACGTCGTGGTCGGGGCCGGGGCGTCGGTCATCCGCACCCACGGCAGCGATGCGGTGATCGGCCCGGATGCGACTGTCGGCCCATTCGCCTATCTACGACCGGGCACCGACCTCGGTGCACGCGGCAAGATCGGGACCTTCGTCGAAACGAAGAACGCCACGATCGGCGACGGCAGCAAAGTGCCACACCTGACCTATGTCGGCGACGCCCAGATCGGCGTGGAGTCCAATATCGGGGCATCGAGTGTCTTCGTCAATTACGACGGTGAGAACAAGCATCGAACGGTGATCGGCTCGCATTGCCGCACCGGATCTGACAACATGTTCGTCGCTCCCGTGCAGGTCGGTGACGGCGCCTACACCGGGGCAGGTACGGTCGTGCGGGAAGATATCCCGCCGGGCGCACTTGCGGTGTCGGCGGGAGCACAACGAAATATCGAAGGCTGGGTGGTCCGCAAACGCCCGGATTCCCCGGCTGCGCTCGCCGCGAGCGCAGCCACTGATCGTCAACCCGCCGCAGACCGGCGCCTGAACCAGCACACCACCGGCCCGATCGAGTAGAAGAGTTTTTTCATGACCTGGACGACCGACAACCAGAAGAACCTGATGCTGTTCTCGGGGCGCGCACACCCCGACCTCGCAAAGGCCGTCGCCGACGAACTCGGCATCAAGGTCACCCCGCAGACCGCCCGCGACTTCGCCAACGGCGAGCTATTCGTCCGGTTCGAAGAATCCGTCCGTGGGTCGGACGCATTCGTCCTGCAAAGCTGCCCCGTCCCGCTCAACAAGTGGGTGATGGAGGCGCTGATCATGATCGACGCTCTCAAGCGCGGATCCGCCAAACGCATCAGCGTGATCCTGCCCTTCTACCCGTACGCGCGACAAGATAAGAAGCACCGCGGTCGGGAGCCGATCTCCGCACGCCTGGTCGCCGACCTGATCAAGACCGCTGGCGCCGACCGCATCATCACCGTCGACCTGCACACCGATCAGATTCAGGGCTTTTTCGACGGTCCGGTGGACCACATGCACGCGCTCGGCCAGCTCGCCGAATACGTCCGCAACAACTACGGCACCGACAACGTCTCCATCGTGTCCCCCGACTCGGGTCGGGTGCGGGTGGCGGAGAAATGGGCCGATGCGCTCGGCGGCGCGCCCGTCGCCTTCATCCATAAAACCCGCGACCCACTGGTAGCCAATCAGGTTGTCGCACACCGCGTTGTCGGCGAGGTGGAGGGCCGCACCTGCGTCCTCATCGACGACATGATCGACACCGGCGGAACCATCGCCGGCGCCGTGTCCAAGCTCAAGGATGCTGGCGCGGGCGACGTGATCATCGCGACCACGCACGCCGTGTTCTCCGATCCGGCCACCGAACGCCTGGCGAACTGTGGTGCGAAAGAGGTCATCGCCACCGACACGCTGCCCATTCCCGAGGAGAAGCGTTTCGATAGTCTCACCGTGTTGTCGATCGCCCCACTGCTAGCCCAGACTATCCGCGAAGTATTCGAAAACGGCTCAGTGACAAGCCTTTTCGACGGCATCGCGTAGGCATAGAGCCATGGGCGCGACGATCTACCACAATCCCCGCTGCTCGACATCCCGTAAGGCGCTCGGCGCACTGCGCGAAGCCGGCATCGAGCCGACGGTCGTCGCCTATCTCAATGAGGGCTTCACCCGCGAACAACTCCTTGAGCTCTTCGCCGCCGCTGGCGTCACGCCGCGTCAGGCCGTGCGCACACGTGAACGCCTCTACAAGGAGCTGAATCTGGCCAGCGCCTCCGAGGATGACCTGCTCGCGGCGATGGTCGCCCATCCGATCCTGGTGGAACGCCCCTTCGTCGTCACCGACAAGGGCACCCGACTCGCCCGCCCGATCGAGAACATCGACGCGATCCTGTGACCGGCGGCTATCGACTCCTTTAAGCTGAACAGGGTCGATGCGGGCTCTACATTCGTAGGTGTGGTTAGGTCGCGTAATCGGAAAGGATCCCACTGTGAGTACCCCATACGGGCCGACGCCAGGTAGTGATCCGAGCCAACCCGACGGCGCTCCGGAAGGGTTTGAGCAACAGGCACCGAACCACAGCACTCCCGGACCGCAACCATCCCCATATGGCCAACCCCAGTACGGCGCATCCCCATACAGTGCATCCCCATACAGTGCATCCCCATACAGTGCACCCCAATACGGGCAGCCTCAATATGGCACGCAACCATACGGTGCGTCCTCATACGGTGCACCCCCATATGGGCAGCCCCAATACGGATATCCCGGCCCCTACGGCCAGACACCGCAGCCTGGCCCGCAGTACGCCGTCGGCTTTGACCAGTCGACGCAGGGTTTCACTCCGCAGGCCAACACCGGCTACGTCGCGGTCGCCGGGCTGGGTGCCGTTCAGGTCGCAACCCTTGGCCAGCGACTCCTCGCCCGACTCATCGACAGTGTGGTCTATGGCGTGGTCTACGGAATCTGCATCCTCGTCGGCGGCTCGATTGCGGCCTCCGCAGCACCGACCTGCACCCTCGACCCATACACCTACCAGCGCGATTGCACCGGCGGCGGCACAGGTGTCGTTGCCCTCTTGGTCATCATTTTTGTCGCGTTCGCGTTCGGGCTGCTCTACGAGTGGCTGATGATTGCTCTCGCGGGAGCCACGCTCGGCAAGATGGCACTGAGACTGAAGGTGGTCGATCAGGCCACCGGAGCACCGATCGGTCTCGGCCGGGCCTTCATCCGACAGGTCATCCCGTTCGTGGGCTCCATATTCCTCTACATCGGCATGATCCTCGTCTATCTTTCCCCGCTCTTGGACGGTTCGGGCCGCATGCAGGGCTGGCATGACAAGGCCGCCAATGATCTGGTGATCGTCAAGAGGTGACTGCGCCCTGGCGCCACACCCGGCATATGCCATCACGATGTGACTTCGCCGCAGGTCATCGGCTATCCTCGACGGGTTGTCTCGGCGAGGGTGAGTAATCACCGTGATCGGCGCGACCATCACGCTTGTTGCGGTGGGCTGTATTCGACACTCCGCACGCGGTTGTTGATGTCCGTGCCAGCTAACGCCCGAGGCACTGTGCACGATGACACCGACCGACCGTCCGCTTCCGGACACACCAGATGGAGACAGTCTTATGACCACCCCGACCAACACACTGGCCGTCACCACCCGCACCGAGAAGGGTAAGGGCGCCGCCCGCCGCGCTCGCCGCGAAGGCAAGATCCCGGCCGTGCTGTACGGCCACGGCACCGAGCCGCAGCACCTGCACCTTCCGGCCCGCGAATTCGCCGCGATCCTGCGCAACAATGGCACCAACGCGATCGTCGAACTCGATATCGAGGGCACCAGCCAGCTCGCCCTCACCAAGCAGGTTGACGTGCACCCGATCCGCAACTACATCGAGCATGCCGACCTGCTGATCGTCCGCCGCGGCGAGAAGGTCACCGTCGAGGTTGTCATCGTGGTCGAGGGCGACTCTGCTCCCGGCACGCTGGTGGTGCAGGACGCCAACACCGTTGAGATCGCTGCCGATGCTTTGTCGATCCCGGAGCATATCGTGGTCAACGTCGAGGGTGTCGCGGCTGGCACCTCCATCCACGCCGCTGATCTCTCTCTGCCCGAGGGTGTCGAGTTGGTTACCGATGCGGACACCCTGATCGTCGCCGTCACCGAGGCTCAGGACGCCGCTGAGGGCGCAGCCGAGGCGTCGGAGTAAATCCACAAATCCACGGGAACCGCACTCGATCGTCTGCTGATATCGGATGAAAATGATCGTCGGACTGGGCAATCCCGGACCGAAGTATGAGCGGACCCGGCACAATATCGGCGCGATGGTCGCCGATCATCTCCTCACCGCGGCCGGCGAACGATGGAAGGTGCATAAGCGCTCCGGCGCTGAAGTCGCACCGATCACCGTCGCCGGCCGTTCGGTGCTTCTCGCCAAGTCACGCACCTATATGAATGAGACGGGACGCCAGATCGGGCCGCTGGCCAAGTTCTACTCGGTCGCCCCCGACGACCTGATCGTCCTACACGACGAACTCGACATCGATTTCGGCCTGGTGCGGTTGAAGCAAGGCGGCGGTGAGGGCGGGCATAACGGTCTGCGGTCGCTGAGCCAGGCAATCGGCACTCGCGATTATCTGCGGGTTCGGCTCGGGATCGGACGTCCGCCGGGTCGCCAGGACCCGGCCGATTACGTCCTCGCACCGTTTCCTACGTCCGCCCGAGACGATGTCGCGCTCCTGATCGAGCATGGCGTCGACGCTGCGACGTTGCTACTCACCTCCGGTTTGCAGGCATCCCAAAATATCGTCCACGCATGGTGATAACTGCATGACACTGCCTTAGCGGTACTTAATTCTCAGGGTGCCCCAACAGGCTAAGTACTCCCTTCGGTGGCCGATGCCGAATCACGATGTTAGGTCACGCTAACATCATGTCGAGCGCGGCCCATGATTGCCGCGTTAGGCCCCCGAAGGGAGTACTTACCGTAATGGTCAACCTCATGGTGAACACCGGTCACCGGAATGTCGCCATCCTCGGCATCGGAGCATGCCGTCCGAAACGCCTCATCAGCAACGACGAGGTATGTGAGGTTCTCGATAGCTCAGATAAGTGGATCTACGAACGCAGCGGCATCCGCAATCGCCGGTGGATCAGCGGCGACGAGTCCGCACGATCATTGTCGGCAACCGCCGCCGAACGCGCCATCACGAACTCCGGTGTCCCCCGGGAAAAGATCGGCGCACTGATTCTGGCAACCAATAGCTGGATAACGAAGATGCCCCACGGTGCTCCGACCGTCGCATTCGATATCGGGCTCAACGGCATTCCCGCCTACGATGTCGCGGCGGGCTGCGGCGGATTCGGCTACGCGCTCGGTATCGCCGCGGATACGGTGCGCGCCGGGTCGGCCGAATACGTGCTCGTGATCGGCATGGAAACAATGTCGGTCGTGATGGATCCGACTGACCGTAGTACCGCCTTCCTCTTCGGCGACGGGGCGGGGGCCGTCGTGGTGGGCCCGAGCGAGAAGAACGGGATCTCGCCGACCGTGTGGGGCAGCGATGGCGAGAACGCGGACGCCATCGGCCAAAGCTACGACTTCCCTGAATACATGGACCGTGCGCAGGCATACCAGTCCAAAGATCCCGATAGCGACCCCATCGGGCGGATCGTGGTGACCATGCAGGGGCAGAGGGTGTTTCGCTGGGCCGCGATCACCCTACCGAGGGCGTTGTCGACCGTCCTTACCACCGCGGGAGTCGGGATCGCCGACATCGAGGTGTTCGTACCGCATCAGGCCAATGCCCGGATCAGCGAGTTAATGCGCACGAATCTTGGCCTGCCCGATGACATTCCGATGGCCAACGATATTGAGAACACCGGCAACACGTCGGCGGCCTCTATCCCGCTCGCGATCGAGGAAATGCTCGTGACCGGTAAGGCTAAGGGCGGCCAGACAGCACTTCTGCTCGGCTTCGGCGCTGGCCTCTCCTACGCCGGGGCCGTCATAACGCTCCCCCCTGCACCACAGGTGAGTAGCTTCGACGACCTGGGCTAGCACTCCCTGAGCATCATCGATGCCGCCCTCCGGCGTAACGGTGTCGTTCCCGCGCAACGAGTTCGACCCGCGGGAACGACACCGTTATGCGGGAACAACCAACCCAGCCTCAGGACACACCGATACCCGACGACCAGCCAGTCCCAGTCGAAATCAGTGACATACGTTCTGCCTGAAGAGAAGCCGATGCGCTGCTGTCGGCGTTGCGCGAGTATTTCACGCATGTGGGCACGGTCTGCGCCGAGCCGCAACGCTTGATCGAATGCGGTCAATGCCTGCGCGAAATCGCTGGTAGTCGCAACATCGACCGCAGTGCGTTCAAGAGTGGTGACCACCACGCCGTCGATCGACATGAGTTCTGCAGGCCGGACCGGGGCCGCATGCACGTGGCGATAGGAACCGATCGAGCCTCCGCTGGGCAATCCGGTCACCACATGCACCCGCCCGACATCGGGCTTGAGAAGCGGCAGCCGGTGCAAGGCGGCCGCTGAACTATGACTCAATGCGTGCGCTGGCCCCGATGCCAACGCCGACGTCGCGACGGCGATCGTCGCTGATCCCGCGGCGCAATGCCTCTTCTCGACGGATGAGTCCGAATCTGTCCCGAGGGTATGCGGCCATAGTGATCAGACGCGGCCGCGGGAGCGAAATCATTACGCGGGAAGGCTGCGGGAACTGGTAATCGGATTCAACCACGGTGCGCCGCTACTTTCCAGTAACCGGCATCCATGAGACAGTCTATGTTGGATTGCATACTCGGAAGGAAGCAGCATGACGGTCATCGCCGGCAAGACAGGCGTGAAGAACATCGGAATGCTCGGTATCGGCGCATACCGGCCCGAACGCGTAGTCACCAACGATGAGATCTGTAAGCATATCGATTCCTCCGACGAGTGGATCTACACCCGGACCGGCATCAAGTCGCGTCGTTTTGCGCGGCGCGACGAGGATGTCACTCAGATGGCCGTCGCAGCGGGGCGTACCGCCATCGCCAACGCGCTACTATCCGGCGCCGACATCGATGCGGTGATCCTCGCCACCAATACGCACCTGTTGATGACTCCGGCCGGTGCGACCAAGGTGGCCACGGAACTCGGCGCCAACGGCGTGCCGGCGTTCGACGTCACCGTCGGTTGCGCGGGTTTCGGATACGCGATGTCACTCGCCTCCGACATGGTGCGCGGCGGGAGTGCGACAAATGTGCTGGTTATCGGCGCCGAGCAGTTGTCTGCGGCACTGGATATGACCGACCGCGGCAACTGCTTCATCTTCGGTGATGGTGCCGGTGCCGTGGTTGTCGGCCCCACCGAGGATCAGCAACTCGGGCCGGTCATCTGGGGTAGCGACGGTTCGCAGTACGACGCCATCCGCCAGGATATCGACTGGGTGAGTTTCCTCGACGGCGATCGCGTGCAGCGGCCGTATTTGCGGCTCCAGGGCACCGCGGTATTCCGTTGGGCCGCTTTCGAGATGGGCAAGGCCGCGCAACAGGCGTTGGACGCGGCCAAGGTCGGTGCCGAGGATCTCGATGTATTTGTGCCGCATCAGGCCAACTCACGTATCAACGAGTTGCTCGCGAAGAACCTGAACTTGCCGAAAGGTACTCCCGTCGCGAACGACATCGAACACACCGGCAATACGTCGGCGGCGTCGATTCCGCTCGCCATGGAAGAACTGCTCTCCACCGGACGGGCCAAACCGGGCGATACCGCGCTGCTCCTCGGCTACGGCGCTGGCCTGAGTTATGCCGCACAGGTGGTCAAAATGCCGCCGGTGCCGTTCGAATGAGATGACCTCGGTTTTGGGTACCGCCATCTGGACCGATAGCCTCGACGGGTGAGTTCTGAGGCCATCGTCGCGCGTGAGGCGCAGCGTCGTCGTACGTTCGCCATCATCTCCCATCCCGATGCGGGTAAATCGACGATGACCGAGGCGCTTGCGCTGCACGCCCGGGTGATCAGCGAGGCGGGTGCCATCCATGGCAAGGCGGGCCGACGGTCGACGGTGTCGGACTGGATGGAAATGGAGAAGGCCCGCGGCATTTCGGTGAGTTCGACAGCACTACAGTTCACCTACGGCGGTCCTAACGGCACCAGCGGTTCGGACAGCGGCGACGGCGCGGTGATCAATCTGGTCGATACCCCCGGCCACGCCGATTTCTCCGAGGACACCTACCGGGTGCTCACCGCCGTCGATGCCGCGGTGATGCTCATCGACGCGGCCAAGGGTCTCGAACCGCAGACGCTCAAGCTGTTTCAGGTATGCCGCCATCGCGGTATCCCGGTGATCACCATCATCAACAAGTGGGATCGTCCCGGCCGCACCCCTCTCGAACTCATCGACGAGATCAGCGAACGTATCGGGCTCACGCCGACACCACTGTATGTTCCGGTGGGTATCGCGGGCGATTTCCGCGGCCTGCTCGACCGGCGCACCGGCAACTACATTCATTTCACCCGCACCGCGGGTGGTGCCAAGATCGCGCCTGCGGAGATTTTCTCACCGGACGCCGCGCTCGACCGGGAGGGCGATGCGTGGCTCGCGGCGGTCGAGGAGAGCGAATTGCTCTCCGAGATGGGCCAGGACCACGATCAGGAGATGTTCCTTGCCGGCCAGACGTCGCCGATGATTTTCGCCTCGGCGATGCTGAATTTCGGCGTGCGTGAACTTCTCGACACTCTCGTCGAGCTCGCCCCGCCACCGGGGCCGCGCACCGGCGAAGATGACAGCGCACGTGGGGTAACCGATCCGTTCAGCGCGGTGGTGTTCAAGGTGCAGGCCGGTATGGATGCCAGCCACCGAGATCGGCTTGCCTTCATGCGGATCGTTTCCGGCGAATTCGAGCGCGGCATGGTTGTCACCCATGCCCAGACCGGAAAACCGTTCGCCACCAAATACGCTCACACCGTTGTCGGTCGCGACCGGTCCACCGTGGACACCGCCTATCCGGGTGATGTCGTGGGCCTGGTGAATGCCACCGCGCTGGCCCCCGGCGACACACTCTATGACGGTCCGCGGGTCCAGTTTCCGCCCATCCCATCCTTTGCGCCGGAACATTTCTCATCGCTGCGGGCAACCACCGCCGACAAATACAAGCAATTCCGCAAGGCGATGGACCAACTCGACAGCGAGGGCGTTGTGCAGGTGCTGCGCAACGATATTCGCGGCGACGCATCGCCGGTGCTCGCGGCCGTCGGTCCGATGCAGTTCGAGGTGGTGACCGCGCGGATGAAGACCGAATTCAACGTCGACACCGTCATCGAACCGCTCGGCTACACCCTGGCACGGCGCACCGATGCCGACAGCGCACCCGAATTGGGCCGCCAGCGCGGTGTTGAGGTGTTCACCCGCAGCGACGGAGCGTTATTGGCGCTCTTCAGTGACAAGTGGCGGCTGGCCTACATCGAGAAAGAACACGCCGACCTGACGCTTGAACCGCTGGTCGCGACAGCCGACTAGCATCAGCCACCGAGGATCGTAGCGACCAGTTCCTGATCGACGGCGTCGATATCGCCGGGGACGAATGAGGGTGCGCGATCTTTATCCACCAGGACCGCGCGGACCCCTTCCGCGAAATCGTGAGTCTTGGTGAGCTGTTGTGCCGCATACAATTCCCTGTCGAAGCACTCGTCGAGTGAGGATTGCGCGCCGCGCGCGATCAGGCCCGCGGTAACCCATAGGCTCGTCGGCGACGCGGACTCGAGTAACTCGAGGGTCGAGATGGCCCACTCGTCACCGGCCGCACCACGCAGTCCGCCGAGGATGGCGGCAACGTTGGTGTCGTCGAAGTATTCGCCGACTTTATCGATCGGCAGCGTCGATGCCGGCACGTCCCGGTACGCGGCGAGCGCCTGCGCCAGGGGCGTCCCCGATCGCAGTGCCGTCGCGAGCGCGTCAATCTCGGTGGACGGCACAAAGTGCGTGGCAAGTCCGACGGCGACGGCGTCGGCTCCGCGTACCCGGGCTCCGGTGAGTCCCAGCCACATTCCGACCCCTCGGGGAAGGCGCGGCAGAAAGTAGGAGGCGCCGATGTCGGGGAAGAACCCGATGGCCGTCTCTGGCATGGCGATCAGCGCTTTGTCGGTGACGACCCGCACCTCGCCATGCACGCTGATACCGAGCCCGCCGCCCATGGCCACACCGTCGATCAATGCGACATACGGCTTGGGATAGTGGGCGATCAGCTGGTCGAGGCGGTATTCGGTGCCGAAGTAGGCGGTGATTGCGTCGTACTCACCGGCGAGTGCGTGGTCACGGATGGCACGGATATCGCCGCCCGCGCAGAATGCGCGATCACTCGCCGAGGTGACCAGCACCGTCTCGATCTCATCGTCGTCACCCCACCGGGTCAGAATGTCGAGGATATCGTCGATCATGGTCTGGTCGAGCGCGTTGAGAGCCTTTGGCCGATCCAGGATGACCTCACCGACGCCGCCAACGACCGAGGTGCGGATGTATGACATAGCTCCCACGTTAGCGGTTGGCGGCTACGAAGCGCTCGAGGGCCACGCGCGTCGCATCTTGCACCGCAGGGGGCACCGTGGGCGCGAACCTCAGCTGCAAGGCACAATCGCACGCCGTCGGCAGGGTATCTACCACCCGTAACCGCTCGGGCATGGAACCGAAGACCGGCAACAATACGACGCCGAGCCCGGCGCGGGCAGCAGCGCTCACCCCGGCAAAATCCGCCGACTCCACCACAACCGAGAAGTCACGGCCCGCCGCGGTCAGGGTCTGCATGGCCACCGAGCGGGTCGCGCAGGGCTCGTCGAATACGATCAGCGGGATCGGCGAATCCGTAGGAACCTCGAATTCTGTTGCCGAAAACCATTTCATCGCGACGACGGGGCCCAGCACCGGAATATTGCGGGCAACCGGTTCATGGTAGATGGCTACATCGACATCACCCTTATCTATCGCGGCGATCACCCGTTTACTGCGTTCCAGCCGGAAATTGACCGCGGTGTCCGGGCACTGTTCGCGCAGAATCTGCGAGAGTGCCGGCAGCGCCCAGTCGGCGCCGTATTCGGTGGTGGCCACCGTCAGCGAGGGACGTGCGCTACGAATGTTCAGTCGGCGAACGGCCTCGTCGTGAGCGGTCAGAATCTTATTCGCCTCGGCGAGCAGCACCTCACCATCCGGGGTGAATCGCACCGATCTGCCGTCGCGCTCAACGAGTTTGGTGCCGGTGACCGTCTCGAGGCGGCGCACGTGCTGACTGACCGCCGACTGAGTCAGATGCAATGCGGTGGCCGCACGATGGAAACCACCGCAGGTGGCCACGGCGACGATGCTACGCAACGGGGTGATGTCGAGGATCGTGTTGCCCATGATCATCACCATAACCGATGACGTTTCCTAATCGATGATGTTTCCTAATCATTGTTGGACGTGGCAGGGCCTGCGGAATCACCGTAGACATGTGAAACTTCCTCCCGTTCCCTCCTTGGCTTTAATCCTGCTCTGGGCCTTCGGATACCCCCTCAGTGCGCTCGCCGTGGGCGCGATGTCGCCCATGCTCGTGCTGGCGATCCGGTTTTCCGGTTCGGCGGTGGCACTATTCGCACTGACCGTGGCCACCGGGCGGAAATTTCCGCGCGGGCGTCTACTCGCGCACGTCGCGGTACTCGGCCTGCTCACTCAGCTTGCCCAGTTCGGTTGCTGCTATCTGGCTCTCGACATGGGGGCACCAGCCGTGATCATCGCACTGGTGATTGCGCTCAATCCGGTAGCGACCGCGCTGCTGGCCCGCCCGATACTGGGGCAGCGTATCGGCCCGCGCGGCTGGCTGGCAGTGGCGATCGGCGCCGCCGCCGTCGTGTCTGCTTGCCTGCCAAGGGTTCTCGACTCACCCGCAGCGATGGGTCCGGCGCTGATACTGGTCTTGGTGGCGCTGCTCGGGATATCGATCGGCGGCATCTACCAGCAACGCTTCTGTGCCGTCGCCGATCCGATCGCGAGTAACTGTGTCCAGCTCGGTGTGGCCACCATACCGTCCGGCCTATTCGCCGTATTCACTCCGCAGGAGATCACCGATCCGGCACGCGCAGCCTGGACGATGCCCACGATGATCGTGCTCTCATCGATGATCGCAACCACCCTGCTCCTGCGGCTGGTCAAGATCGCCGGCGCGGCAGCCACATCGATGCTGTTCGCAGTGATCCCCTCGGTGTCGGCGGTGATGTCCTGGGCGTTACTCGGTCAGCGGCTCGACATCGGGATCGGGGTGGGGCTTGCACTCGGCGCGGTTGCGCTGGCGGTGTCTGGAAGCGCAACAGCCACAGGGCGATATCGGTCCGCAGCGATCGCGGCTAAGCCGTCCGCCGATGCCGGAGCGGGTAGGTGGTGACGGTTTCTCCGGTGCGGGTTGAGGTCCAGTCGATCGACAGATCGGAATATAGGACCGGCGTCCACAGACCGAGGTGTTTACGTTGGTGGTCAGGTCCGCACAACGGCACGAGATTGAACGGCACACTCCAGCCGCCGGACGACGGATCGGTGTGATCGAACTTCACGAGATGATCGATCTCGCACTGCTGCGCAGCGCGCTCGCACTCGGGGTATCGGCATGTGCCGTGCAGATCAATAATCTTGCGGCGCAGCCAATCCGGTGGTCGGTAGCGCACCCCCCAGCGGGGTGGCGCAGGCAACCCGCCATGTCCGGTGGGATCGACCGGTCGTCGCGATTTCGACATTCGATCGGTCGGGCCGCCGATCAGCGCGGGCAGGTCAACGGCAGGGAGCGCGGCGCGATCGGCTGGGCAACCGCCCGTAAGCGTGGATCCAGTACGCACAGGGCGTCTGCGATGATCTCGATCCGAGAAATACGCAGTTCCCCGGATAGGAACACCGCCAACACCGCCGGCAACTCGCGCAGCTGCGATGAGCATGTCGTCGGCAACCGACTGACCGATCCGTGCCGCCAACAGAATGACGCGGGCCTGGGCCTGACGGGCCAGCCGCTGCGCATCACGGGCCACGCAGTTCAGCTCAGCGTGCGGATAAGACGCTCCCCCAACCTCATTCGAGGTGTTCGGCAACCTCAAGCCACGCAATCTCGGCCTCATCCTTTTCCTGCGTGACCGCGCGCAGTTGCGCGCCGAGCGTCACCAATCGGTCCGGATCAGTTGCCGCAGCGGCGAGTTCGATGTGCAGCTGCTCTTCGCGCGTCGATAGCTGTTCCAGTCGGCGCTCCAGGCGATTCATCGTCTTGCGCGCATCGCGATGCTCGGCAGCACTCAACGCCGGACGGGCCGACGAATCATCTCGGATCGTCACCGAATCATCCTGCGCCGACAAAGATTTCACCGAAACACGGTCGCGTGCCTCGATATCGCGGCGGCGCTGCAAATACTGCTCGATACCACCGGGCAGATTAGTCAGCCGGCCGTCGCCCAGCAGCGCCCAGGTGGAATCACAAATCCGCTCAATGAGATAACGATCGTGACTGATCACCACGAGCGTCCCGGCCCAGTTGTCGAGAAGATCCTCAAGCTGTTGCAAGGTATCGATATCGAGATCGTTGGTCGGCTCATCGAGCAGCAGCACATTCGGTTCCGCCATGAGGATTCGCGTCAGCTGCAGCCGCCGCCGCTCCCCACCGGAGAGATCCCCCACGACGCTCCGCTGCCGCGCCGGAGAAAACCCGAGCCGCTCAGCCAACTGGGATGCAGAAATTTCCTTGTCGCCCAGCATAATCCGGGTGGCCACCGACTCCACCGCCGCGAGCACCCGCTGATCCTCGTCGAGATCGTCGAGTTCCTGACGCAGCCAGCCGATCTTGACCGTGACACCCTCGATCCGGCGTCCCGGCGCCACGCCGACATCGCCGGCCAACGCGCGCAGCAGCGTCGTCTTACCGGAACCGTTGATGCCCACCAACCCGATCCGTTCGCCGGGTGCGAGCCGCCAGGTGAGCTCTTCGAGCAGCACTCGCCCAGTGCTACCGTCGGCCGCCGACGGCGTCTGGATGTGGGCATCCTCCAACTCGATCACCACCCGACCGAGCCGCCGCCGGGCAAATGCGGATAAGCCAACCGAATCTCGCGGCGCCGGAACATCGGAAATCAGTTTCTCGGCGGCCTCGACGCGGTATCGCGGCTTGGATGTACGCGCGGGCGGACCGCGGCGCAGCCAAGCCAATTCTTTGCGAGCGAGATTGCGGCGGCGTTCCTCCGCCGCATCGGCCATCCGCACGCGCTCGGCGCGCGCAAAGATCCAGTCGTTGTAGCCGCCGTCGTACTCGTCGACCTGCCCGTCGTGCACCTCCCACGTCCGGGTGGCGACGGTATCGAGAAACCAGCGGTCGTGGGTGACCACCACCAACGCACTGCGCCGCCCGACGAGATGTTCGGCCAGCCACTGAACACCCTCGACGTCGAGGTGGTTGGTCGGCTCGTCGAGGATGAGTACGTCGGCGTCGGTGATCAAGGCCGCGGCGAGCCCCACCCGGCGCCGCTGGCCACCAGACAGTTCGTCGACGCGCGCCTGGAGCAGGCCGTCGACGCCGATCCCGGCGAGGATGGAACGCACCCGGGGGTCGCTCGCCCACTCGTGGACGGCGACGTCACCGCCGACCACCACGTCGGCGACCGTCGCCCCCGCGGGTAGTTCGCCGCGCTGAGTCACCACCGACACCGCGATCCCACCCGCACGCGACACCCGGCCACTATCGGGTTCGGTCACGCCGCCAAGAATCTCCAGCAGCGTCGTCTTGCCGCCGCCGTTGAGACCCACCACCCCGATCCGCTGCCCCTCGTGTACGCCGAGGCTGATCGAATCCAGCAGCGGCCGGATACCGTAGCTCTTGGCCACCCGGTCGACGTTGATCAGCGCGGAAGCATGAGGTGGTGGCACCGATTGAGGCTATCAATGCACCGGCGGGAACCGACAATGCACCAACCGGGGCGGGGTTAACCGATCGGGGTGATCGAGTTCACTGATAAGTGCGCAACCCGGCCCGGCGTGGGTACCGTGGCGGTCCATGGGATGCCAACTGTTAAGTATTGGTCGAGGGTTGCTGGCCGGAGTGATGGCCACGGGCCTTACGATCGCCGGTGCCGCCACCGCAATCCCCGCCCACGCGGCACCACAGTCGGGTCCACCCCAGGTGGGTATCGACGTGTCAAGCCACCAGCATCCGGGTGGCGCGTCGATCAACTGGTTGGCCGTGCGCGCATCCGGCCAGCAACTCGCGATGGTCAAAGCCACGGAATCCACCTGGTACGTGAACCCGTACTTCGTGCCGGATAGCCTCTCGATGCGGGCCGTCGGACTCATCCGCGGCACATACCACTTCGCCGACCCCAGCCGGTCCGCAACGGCGCAGGCACTGTTCTACGCAAGCGTGGTGCTTGGCCAGAACGGCACTCTCGATCTGCCCCCGGTACTCGATCTGGAAACCTCCGGGGGACTCACACCCGCAGCACTGGCCGCATGGGTACGCAGATTCTGCGCCACGCTCGAACGGTTCAGTGGGCGAAAGACGATCATCTACACCTATCCGCAGTTCTGGAACACCGCGATGGGAGCGACCCGGGAATTCGCCGATCACCCGCTATGGATTGCGTCGTATCACGGCCGCGGCGCACCGCAGATGCCTCGTGGCGGATGGTCGACGTGGACGTTCTGGCAGTACACCGAGTCCGGCCGCATCCCGGGCGTCGCGACAAGCGTCGACCTCAACCGGTACAACGGGTCGATCGCCGCATTGCGCGCTTACGGTAATGCGGCGAATATTTTCGGCAGTTGACCCGCGTTCGGCATCGATCGGCGCGGCACGGCCGAACTCAGCTCAGCGCCAAGCAATCTCCTACACTGTGTGTCGATGAGCAACCAGCCGCACTCGCGGGCACCGATTGTCCTGATTCACGGCCTGCGGGTCAGCGGTGCGACGATGCACCGGATCGCGGCGGCCATCGACGACCGCGAGGTAATCTGCCCAGATATGCCCGGCCACGGTACCCGCAGGGATGAGATTTTCACGCTCGAATCTGCGGTAGCGGCGGTCGCCGATACGATCGAGCAGCTCGGCAGGCCGGCATTGGTCGCAGGCATGTCGATGGGCGGTTACGTCGCGATGGCGACTGCTGCAGCCCACCCCGACTCCGTCGCCGAGTTGGTGGTGTTGTGCGCCACCGCCCAACCCACACCGACATCGGTTGCGCCGTTCCGCATCTTCGGCACCATCAGCGGTCTGCTCCCGGCGCAGGCCGCGCAGCTGAGCCGGTGGCTGACCCGAGTCGTTGTCGGGCAACGCGTATCGGCGGATATGGAAGCGGGCGGCCTGGCCCTGCATTCGATTGGCGACGTCGTGGACGAGTTATCCGCATTCGACGCACTCGACGCACTCGCCCGGTACGCGGGTCGAACGCTGTTCGTCAATGGCGCGTGGGACCAGTTCCGGATCAACGAACGACGTTTCGTCCGCACCGCGGCGCACGGCGAACTCATCGTGATACCACGGGCAACACATCTGTTTCCGCTGATTCAGCCGCAGCTCGCGGCGCAGCTGATCACCGAGTTCGCCGATCGCGACCGGAACTTACCCGCCCACCCGAACCGACCGGAGCGCCTCACCCCGCACGCCCTGTGACCCAAACCGGAACTACCCAGACCGGAACTACCCAGACCGGAACTACTCAGGGCCCAGTACGCGGGCGCCACCGACCGGCCCCGTCGCGGTACGCACCGAACGCGCCACCCCCGCTCCGGCCAACTCGGCGGCGACCCCGATCGCCGACTCGGCATCCGCGCACAGGAACGCACAGGTCGGCCCGGAGCCGGATACGAGACCGCCCAGTGCGCCGGCGTCCATCCCCGCGCGCAAGGTGCGCCGCAGCGCGGGTTGTAGGCTCAGCGCCGCCGGCTGCAGATCATTGTGCAGATGCGCGGCAACCGCGGCGGCATGCCCTGCCGCCAACGCCGAAATCAACGCATCCGGAAACTGCACTCCAGGATCATTCCCGCCAGGATCATCAGATCTGTTGTCGCGCAACCTATCCAGCTCGCCGTACACTGCCGGGGTGGATAACCCTTCGCTGGCGAAGGCCAACACCCAGTGCAGTTCTCCACGCGCGAGCACCGGCATGAGCCGCTCACCGCGACCAGTCCCCAGCGCGGTACCGCCGCGCAACGAGAACGGCACGTCGCTGCCGAGTCCGGCCGCGATCTCCAGCAATTCGGCGCGGTCAATATCGAGTTTCCACAGTTCGGCCAGCGCTACCAACGTGCCGGCGGCATCCGCGCTGCCACCGGCCATGCCGCCGGCCACCGGAATACGTTTGCGGATATCGATACTCACCTTGGGGTCGCGCCCCACCCGTGCCGCCAGTGCCGTCGCCGCACGCGCGGCGAGATTGGTGTGATCCAACGGAACCGCCGCGGTATCTTGCGCACCCCGGCTGTGCCGGTTGTCACGGCTCATCGTGACATGCAGTCGCGCAGCGGGCGCCACCGTGATGTCGTCGTGGATCGACAGCGCCTGGTACACGGTCACCAAATCGTGGTAGCCGTCGGCGCGACGGGCGCCGACGCCCAGGTAGAGGTTGAGCTTCGCCGGCACCCGCACGTGAACCGCGTCGGAGATCACCGACAAAGACGTGGGAGACACAGGAGCCCAGCCTAATCGACACCCGGCCTAAACGACGTTCAACCCCGGCACGGACGCCAACCGCACGAAATCGGCGACGCCGAGTTTCTCACCGCGGATCTGTGGGTCGATACCGGCGGCACGGAGCAGCCGTTCGGCCTCGACGGGTGAACCCGCCCACGATGCGAGCGCCGACCGCATCGTCTTGCGTCGCTGGGCAAACGCTGCGTCGATCACCGCAAAAACCTTGGCTCGCACCTGCGGATCGTCGGGGTAGGTGTCGCGGCGCTCGATCCGCACCAGACCCGATTCCACCTTGGGTTCGGGCCAGAACACGCTGCGACCGACGGCACCGGCCCGGCTGACGTCTCCGAAGTAGCGGGCCTTGACGCTGGGCACGCCGTAGACCCGCCCGCCCGGGGGTGCCGCAAGCCGTTCAGCCACCTCGGCCTGAACCATGACCAGCGCGGTGCGGATAGTCGGGCAGTGCGCAAGCAGATGCAGCAGCACCGGGACCGCCACGTTATAGGGCAGGTTGGCGACCAGCGCCGTCGGTGCGGCCGGTAGCTCATCGCGGCGCACCGACATCGCGTCAGCGGTGATCACGTCGAGTTCTGCGGCGCGCTGCGGGGCATATTCGGCGACGGTACGCGGCAACTGCACGGCGAGTACCGGGTCGATCTCGACGGCGATCACCCGTCCGGCAGCACCGAGCAGCGCCAATGTCAGCGACCCAAGTCCGGGCCCGACTTCGAGCACCGTGTCGGCGGATGTGACACCCGACGCGGAAACAATGCGACGCACCGTGTTGGCGTCGTGAACGAAGTTCTGGCCAAGCGTCTTGGTCGGGCGGATGCCGAGTTCGGCGGCGAGTGCGCGGATCTGCGCGGGTCCGAGCAGCCGCGGACCTGCGTCGACGGGTGTCACGTACGCATCAGGATTTGTCGTATCCGGATTTATCTCAGTCAGCGCAGACCCAGCCTCGATGAGCAGGCGGGCCAGGCGCCCCAACCTTGGGCGGCGAGAGTTCTGGTCGCGATCGCGATCTGTTCCTCCCGGGTGGCGAGATCCGGGCGCGCCGCATACTCCTGGCCACCCCACCGGTCCCATGTGCCCTGGTCGAACTGAATTCCGCCATAGAATCCGTTGCCCGTGTTGATGGCCCAGTTCCCGGTTGACTCGCATTGTGCGAGTTGATCCCACACCGAGCCCACCGGTACGTAGGGTGCACCCGGTTTGGTGCCGATCCGCACGGTCGCGGCGACCGGAGACGTGATCTGCTGCTCCGCTAGCTTCACCCGCCGGACCACCTTGCCGTTGACGGTGGTGACCGAATAAGTGACATTCGCCTTACCCGGTTTGCCCGGGGTGAGGACGATCTTGCGGCCGCGTACGAGCGTCGGGTCCTTGCGGGCGATGTCAGGGGCGAAGACGTTTTCGAGATCGGTCTCCTGCACGGTACGGATTCGAGTAACGACGATGACCATGTGCGCGGCGACCGGGGTCGTCGCGGCCGGGATCACCTTGTCGGAGCTGATCAGCGGTTTACCCGTGCCGGCGAGGGCGTCGGCGACGGTGCGCGCGGCGACGGTCGTGGTGAAGCGCACCCCACCGTCGATGACGGTCACCGGCTTGGGCAGGATCACGTCGACAACCGCACCCCGGACCGGTATGGCACCGTCGGCGGCGAAATTGGCGTCATCGGCACCGTGGGAGAGCCCTCGTTGAGCAAGGAGATCGTCTACGTGCACGGCGGTGGTGGTGATTTTTTGCGGTGTACCGTCGACGCGCAGTTCCACGGTCTTCAGTCGATGCACCGTGATGGTTTGCCCGTCTCCGAAGCCCGAGTCGGGACCCGGAGTGACCACATCTCCCGCGGCGGGGGTCAAGCCCTGCGACCGCAGTACAGAATCGACCGACATCGCCATTGTCGAGACCTGCGTCTTGCGGCCATCGACATCGAGGGTCACATTCTTGTGCATCGCCACTCCGATGATGCCGCCGGCAACGAGGGTGGTGAGCACCGCACCCAACGCCACCCGGGCGCGCATCGACTCGGACTTATGGATCTTCGCAAATACAGACAAAGGCAAGCATCCTTGGTCGGGAACACGGGCACCCGCAACGCCGCTGGTCGTCGAGTCCCCGATGGAACCCGGACCGTCCACGATCCTCATGACTGCGATCCTCATGACTGCGCGACGTCCACCCCCGGTGCGGGATCACAATACGATAACGAACGGGCGTGGTTACCGCAAAGGGAGCTGGTAGGCGCGACGAGCATTGGCACCCAGCACCTGCGCTAACGCCGCCACATCGACGCCCCGGATTCCGGCGAGCGCACGCACCGTATAGGGCAGGCAATACGACTGATTGGGCTGTCCGCGGTAGGGATGCGGAGTCAGGAAGGGTGCGTCGGTCTCCACCAGCAGCAGTTCGTCGGGCACGACGGCCGCCGCCCGCTGCAACTCGGCGGCATTCGCGAAGCTCACGGTCCCGGAGAAGCTGAGGTAGTAGCCGCGGTCAACGCATTCACGGGCAATGTCGTGATCGCCGGAGAAGCAATGCATGATGACCGTCGCCGGGTCACCCTCGTCCGCCAAAATGTCGAGCACGTCGCGATCGGCCTCGCGATTGTGAATCATCAGCGGCTTGCCGAATCGCTTCGCCAACCGGATATGCCAGCGGAATGCCTCCTGCTGCACCCCGGCCGGCGCGCATTCAGCCGAACGTGCGGGCCAGTAATAGTCCAGGCCCGTCTCGCCGATGGCCACCACCCGGGGATGGCCGGCCAGTTGTTCGAGTTCGATGCGGGCGGCGGCATCGAGATCGCCGGCATGCATCGGGTGCAACGCCACCGCGGCGTAGACCCGCTCATCCCAGTCGGCAGCCGCGACGGCCCACCGGGCGTCGACCATATCGTCGGCGACGGTCACTACCGTGCCCACACCGACACTCTCGGCATGATCGACGATCGCACGGACCGCGTCACGGTCACGTCCGCCGCATGCGGCGAGATGGGTGTGCGCGTCGACGAGCCCGTCGAGCCGCTCCGGATCCGGCGGAGGTTCACGACGCCGACGCTTCTTAGCAGCCTTCGCGCTCTCCGTCGCGGCACTGTCAGCCCTAGCGCTCTCCGTCACAGCATCGGTCATGCCGTCCACCTTTACAGATGCACCGAGCCCTCGATCACCGACGTGCAGTGCCCGCCGACCCAGATGTCGGTGCCGTCGTCGCGCACATGCACGCGTCCGGCCCGCCCAAGCGCCGCACCCTGGGCGGCGATGTAGGACTCCGGCACCTGCCCCGTCGCACGCAGCCACACGGCGAGACCCGCATTGAGACTCCCGGTCACTGGATCCTCAGGCACCCCGATACCGGGCACGAAGGCCCGTACCTCGAGCAGCGCCTGCGGGCCGCCGGGATCGGTGGTGGCCCGATCGTATTTCCCCACCAACCCGACCTGATGGGAACCAAGTGCCGCGAAGTCGGGTGTCACCGAGGCCACCCGCTCGGCGGAATCGAGCAGCAGCGCAAACCAGTCCGGACCGTTACTGACCCACTCGGCGGCCAGAATGTGGTTGCGCGCCAACCCGAGTGCGGCCCTCACCTCGTCGACGATCGACTCCTCCACGGGGCCCGACCGCAGCAGCGGCGGCGCCGCAAACGACACCAGTTGCGCCGTATGCCTGATCGTGACCAGTCCCACCCCGCACTGCTGCACGATGTCCGTACCGCGCGGCGTACCGCCCGCAGCGAGCCACGCGTATGCCGAACCGAGCGTGGGATGCCCGGCAAAAGGCAATTCCCCGCCGGGCGTCCAGATGCGCAGCTGGTAATCAGCACCCGGATCTGTCGGCGGCAGCACGAATGTGGTTTCGGAGAGGTTCGTCCACCGCGCGAATGCCGCCATCTGGGCATCGGTGACGCCGGTCGCGTCGAGGACGACGGCGACGGGATTGCCCGTGGCGGGTCCTGAATCAAAAACGTCGATCTGCGCGAAACGGTGTGTCATTGGTTCATCATGGCTGATCGGATGCCGCCCCACAGCACGTGATCTCAGTGCGTCTGGGCGGCCTGCGGATCCGAGCGCACATTGTGCGTGGCCCGCTCACGCAACGCGCGAAACACGCGCTTGGACGATTCCGCCCACGGCATCAGGATCGGGAACACGTGGAACATGCCGCGCTCCTCCATCGCATCCACCTTTACGCCACCCGATTCCAAGTGTTCGACAAACTCCCGAATTCCGTCGCGGAACATCTCGTGTTCACCCCAGCAGACGAAGGTCGGCGGGAACCAGGCCGGGTCCGGGGCGGCGTGCACGATCGACACACGCTCATCATTGGGTTGCACCCCGTGCAGATACGGCGCCACCGGGATAGTCCAGGGCAGAATGTCATACCTGGCGTTCTCGGTGACCGAGGCATGATCGAGATCGAGATCGATCTCCGGCGAAAACAAGGCCAGCGCAGCAGGTTTGGGTAGTTCGTTCTCGTGCAGATAGGCGACGAGCGAGGTAGCGAGCCCCCCGCCGCCCGAATCTCCCGCCACAATCAGGTGTTCGGCGTCCACTCCCCGCTCACGCAGCCCCCGATACACCTGTGCCGCATCCAGAACTCCAGCAGGAAACGGAAATTCGGGTGCCATCCGATAGTCGGCAATGAATATCTCGAATCCGGTGATACGCACCAGCATGGCCGCGAAGGCCGCATACATCATCGGGGAGGTTCCGATGTAGCCCCCGCCGTGCAGGTACAGGATGGTGGCGCCGATGGCTTCCTTATCGCGGGAGGGCTCAACGTAGGAATCCGAGGACGCCTTCGCCCGACACCAGATTCCGGGCACACCATTGATGGTGTCGTCGGTGATTTCCACCTGGCCCGCATAACCGATCACCGGGGGCATCACGGTGGTACAGATGTCGTCGATCAGCTTTTCCATCGAACGGAATTCCTCGATGGGCAAACCCATCGAATACCCCATGAACGCTCGCACAGTGTTGCGGGTGACCGATTGCCCGATGTTGTCGAGCACTCCGCCGGGCCCACGCCAGGGCTGTTGGAACGGAACCCGCGCAAGTCCGTTGAGTAGGCTTTCGGCGAGCCCGACCATAGTCATCACTGCCACCGGACCCGACGCCGTGCGCACCTCGGGACGATTGGCCATCACCATGTCACAAGGCTATCGGGTAATCGGCTCGGGCTCGACGCCGATCAATGACTGCCCCGTCGGCCACCCGGCACGAGCGCAGTATCCTTGAGAGCATTATGTCCACTGAGCCGAGCAGCACCGACGCCCCCGACAACGAGTCCTTCGGCGCCGGAAAGCCGTATTACATCACCACGGCGATCGCCTATCCCAATGGCGCACCGCATATCGGGCACGCCTACGAGTACATCTCGGCCGACACCCTCGCCCGGTTCAAGCGCCTTGACGGCTTCGACGTCCGGTTCCTGACCGGCACCGACGTGCACGGGCAGAAGATGGCGCAGACCGCGGAGAAGGAGGGCGTCGCGACGGCGGAGTTGGCCAACCGCAACTCTGACCGCTTCCAGGCGTTGCAGGACCGGCTGGGCTCAAGCTACGACCGCTTCATCCGCACCTCCGACGACGATCACAAACGTGCGTCGCAAGAAATCTGGCGTCGGATGACCGACTCGGGCGACATCTATCTGGATACGTATTCCGGCTGGTATGACGTGCGCGACGAAACGTTCTATGCCGAAGCCGACACGACCGTCGACGCCGACGGCAACCGCGTCGCCGCCGACAACGGGCATGTGCTCACCTGGACGCAGGAGCAGACCTACTTTTTCCGGCTTTCCGCCTACCAAGACAGGCTGCTCGACCTTTACGAAAACGATCCCGGTTTCATCGGGCCGGATGCCCGCCGCAACGAGGTGATCAGCTTCGTCAAGGGCGGCCTGACCGATCTGTCGGTGTCGCGGACCACCTTCGACTGGGGCGTTCCGGTGCCCGACCATCCCGACCACGTCATGTATGTGTGGGTCGACGCCCTCACCAACTATCTGACCGGTGTGGGTTTCCCCGATGATCCGGCGACGCTGCAACGGTATTGGCCCGCCGATTTGCACATCATCGGCAAAGACATCATTCGTTTCCACTGCGTGTACTGGCCGGCCTTTTTGCTCAGCGCCGGTATCGAGTTGCCCAAACGTGTCTTCGCTCATGGCTTCTTGTTCAATAAGGGTGAGAAGATGAGCAAATCCGTTGGCAACGTTGTCGATCCGGACAATTTGATCGATCAGTTCGGCCTCGACCCGGTCCGGTATTTCTTCCTGCGTGAGGTCTCCTACGGGCAGGACGGCTCATATTCCGCCGAGGCGATCATCGCGCGGATCAACGCCGATCTGGCTAATGAATTCGGCAACCTCGCCCAGCGCACCCTGTCGATGATCGGCCGCTACTTCGACGGCGTAATCCCCGAACCGGGCGAATTCACCGCGGATGACCGCGTATTACTTGATGCCACAACACAATTGCTCCCAAAGGTGCGTAGCCATTTCGATCAGCAGGCGATCCACCTCGCGTTGGAGACGTTGTGGGTGACGCTGGCCGACACGAACCGCTACATCTCGGCCGCCGAGCCGTGGAAACTCGCCAAGACCGACCTGCCCCGCACCGGCACCGTGCTCTATGTGTGTGCCGAGGTGGTGCGGGTGGTGGCATTGCTCGCCCAACCGGTCATGCCGGAATCCTGTGGACGCCTGCTGGATCTGCTGGGCATCGGCACACATCGCGACTTCACCGCGGTCGCTACCCGGCTGTCGCCGGCAACCGTGTTACCCGCGCCCACTCCGGTGTTCCCCCGCTACGGTCAGTGACGCCAGGCGGGACGGACCCGCGTCGTCAGGCTCTGTCGCACGTGCAGCGCGATGGCGGTCACTGCGCGCGGGCCGCGAGTACCGCCTCGTACACGTCGCGTCTCGATACGGTTGTCCCACGGACCACCTCGGCACATGCCTCTTTGAGTCGACTGCCCGCCGCGGTCAGCTCCTGTGCGCGCCGCACCAAATCATCAAGTGCCGGCACCACCGGTTCTCCGGGTGCCAATACCACGGTGATTTCTCCGCGCACACCTTCTTCGGCCCACCGCGCCACCTCCGCGAGCGTGCCGCGGCGCACCTCCTCATAGGTTTTGGTGAGTTCCCGGCATACCGCGATGCTCCGCTGGGGTCCGAGGATCTCGACCGCGTCGGAGAGGGTGTCGGCGAGCCGATGCGGAGATTCGAAGAACACCACGGTTCTGGGTTCGTCGCGCAAGGTGGTGAGCCAGTCCCCGCGGGCGCCCTTCTTCCGCGGGGCGAAACCTTCAAAGCAGAAGCGCTCCGATGGCAGCCCCGACACCGCGAGCGCGGTGGTGACCGCCGACGGTCCGGGTAGCGCGGTGACGGTAAGCCCGGCGTCGGCGCACGCCGCGACGATCCGGTATCCGGGATCGCTGACCGACGGCATTCCCGCGTCGGTGATGAGCAGCACCGTGGCGCCGTTCGTGATGGCGTCGAGCAGGGCCGGGGTGCGGGCGGCTTCGACCTGGTCGTAATAGCTGATCAGCGATCCGCCGATCTCGACGTCGAGGCTCGCCGCCAACGCGCGGGCCCGCCGGGTGTCCTCGGCGGCCACGATGTCGGCGTCGGCCAGCGCCGCCCGCAGCCGCGGCGACGCGTCATCGGCCCGCCCCATCGGGGTGGCTGCCAGCACCAGACGCCCCGGCGCTGCCGGATCACGCGGAGGAGTTTGGTCACGCGGGGTCGACGGACGGGAGTTCATGATCAATGAGCTTACGAGCGCCCATTACGATGGGCCGAGTGACCATCGTCGACGCAACGCTGACGCCGCGCCACCCGGCACCCGTCGACACCGTTCGGGCGTCGCGCACCGCGTTGCTGCTGCGGGCCGCGCGCTTGCGCTCGACGCGCAACCGTCCCGCACCGGAGATCCCGGCACCGCTGTTCGGTGCCCCCGACCGTCTGCGCGGACTCTACGTGGGTCTGGTCATCACGCTGATCGCCGTGGCCACCCGGTTATGGGGGTTACGCGGGCCTACCGATCAGGGCACACCCGTCTTCGACGAGAAACATTATGTGCCCCAAGGGTGGCAGGTGTTGACCGGCGGCAACTGGATCGAAGACAACCCGGGGTACGGGCTGGTGGTGCATCCGCCCGTCGGCAAATGGTTTATCGCGATCGGCGAATGGATGTTCGGCTACAGCCCGCTGGGTTGGCGCATCATGTCCGCTTTCGCGGGGGTGGCCATCGTCGTAATGATCTATTGCGCGGCACGCCGAATCACCCGGTCGACGCTGATCGGTGCGATCGCCGGCCTGTTCTCGATCTGCGATGGAGTCTTGTTCGTCCAGTCCCGGATGGGAATGCTCGACATCTTCCAGTGTCTTTTCGTTGTGGGCGCATTCACGGCGGTTATCGCCGACCGCGACCAAGTGCGGGCGCGGATGCACAACGTGTATCTGTCGGGTCGGATCAATGATTCCGCCTTCGGTCCGCGACTGGGATTCCGCTGGTACCGGTTCACCGCCGGGGTGATGATCGGCCTGGGCTGCGCCACCAAATGGTCGGGCATCTACTATGCGTTCTTCTTCATCGCACTGACCCTGGGTTTCGATATTGCCGCCCGTAGGGCCTACCACGTGCGCCGACCATGGCTTGGCACCGTGGTACGCGATGCGTTCCCCTGCGGCGCGAGCCTGCTGGCCATGCCGATCGCGATCTACTTCGCCACCTACCTCCCGTGGTTGCGTAGCGAGACATCGGTATACCGCTACCAGGTGGGCAACACCATCGGTACCGGCGGCACCTGGTCATGGGTGCCGGGGGCGTGGCGGTCGCTCTGGTTCTATGAGTCTGGTGTACTCAAATTCCATGCCGGCCTGACGAATTCAGCTGGCAACCATCATCCGTGGGAATCCAAGCCGTGGACCTGGCCAATGAGCCTGCGTCCCATGCTCTATGCGATCGCGAACGGACCCGACAAATGCGGCGGGGCGCAGTGCGTGCGAGCACAGATGCTGATCGGCTCGCCGGCCATGTGGTGGCTGGCCATCCCGATGCTCTGCTGGGGGCTGTGGTCGTGGCTGGTGCGTCGCGACTGGCGTTACGCCGCCGTCGTCACCGGGTATGCGGCCGGATTCCTGCCGTGGTTCATCGAGCTTGACCGGCAGATGTACTTTTTCTACGCCACCGTGCTCGCACCGTTCCTGGCGATGGGTCTTGCGCTGTGTTGCGGCGATATCCTCGCGGCCACCCGATGTCGATCTGATCGGCCACACCCGGAACGCGCGGCTCTCGGGGTACTGCTGGTGGCAATCTATGTGGGCCTGGTGGTGACCAATTTCGTCTGGCTGTGGCCCATCCTCATCGCCAGCCCGATCTCACCCGAGCAATGGCATCAGCAGATCTGGCTGCCCAGCTGGGGCTGACGGAGTGGCTAGGCCGTGTCGAATAGGCGGCGTTCACAGCGGATCCCGCGAGAGCGGGCAGGACATACAACGTGGACCGCCCCGCCCCGAACCCAACTCGCGGCCCTCGATCTCGATCACTTCGATTCCCGAATCCGCCAGGCGCCTATTGGTTTCGACATTGCGGTTGTAGGACACCACGACGCCGGGGGCCACCGCGAGCGTGTTGTTGCCGTCATCCCATTGTTCACGCTCGGCGGTCACCGGATCGAGACCGGTGTCGATAACGCGAAGCTTGTCGATCCCCATCGCATCGGCCGCGGCCTCCACGAAGGGCCGTGCGGCCGTGACCGACACACCGCCCCCGTCCGCCTTGCGCAGCGTGAACGCCGATACCGTGTCGCGGATATTCGGGTACATCACCACCGCGTCGGTGTCGACCATGGTGCATACCGTGTCGAGATGCATGAAGGCACGCGACTGTTCGATGGGTACCGCCAGCACGGTGTGGGCGAGCCCATCGGTGAATAGGCTGCGCGCCAGCGCCTCCGCGCCCGCAGGGGTGGTGCGCTCACCCACGCCGACGGCGATGACACCGGGGGCCAGCAGCAGCACGTCGCCTCCTTCGACCGGCGCCACCTGGGACTCGTAGGCGCGCCGGGTACCGCTGAAGTACGGGTGGTGGGCGTAGATGAGGTCGGTGAGCGAGGATTCCCGCACCCGCGCGGGCAGCGCCAACGATGTAATGGCGAACCGGGGCCCGATCCAGAACGAACTGTCCCGGGTGAACAGCAAATTCGGCAGCGGCGCGATCGCAAACTCTGGGCCGTCATACATGCGTCGGACCAGCGACGACGATACCGCGGCTGGGTGCGGCGGAAGTTCGTCGAAGGTCATTCCCGCGGTCAGCACGGCGGCCAGTTCCGGCGCCGCGAGCCCACGCAGGTATGTCGAAAGTTCGTCGGCGAGATGAGGTCCGAGCAGTCGGGCGTTGACTGCCGCGGCGATGCCCTGGATACGTGCCGCACCGCTGTGCTCGATCGTTTCGGTGAGTAGGTCGCCGAGGAGGAAGACATCGATTCCCCGCGAACGCAGTTCGGCGGCGAAGGCGTCGTGTTCCTGCTGCGCCCGGGCAACCCAGGGCAGGCCGTCAAACAGTAGTTGGTCGCTGTTGCGTGGGGTGAGCCGACGCAGTTCATCTCCCGGACGGTGCAGCATCACCGCACGTAACCTGCCCACCTCGGAGTCGGTTCCCAGAGTGTAATTGCGCGACACCGATGCGGATCCGGAGCTCATATCCCGACTCTAATGGGTGGGCCGGGTGTCCTGCGTGCGGACGATTGCGGTATCGGCCCGTCGTGCGCGTAGCGACGCAGTGACGGCGGGCGCCGTCTCGATGGCGACGAACCATAACCCGAGGGCAACGGCGAGCACCGTGGCGGTGAGCAGGAATGCCGGACCGAAACCTACCTGGTCGGCGACGAATCCGACGAGCAGCGGACCGCCGATCGCGCCGAGATCCGACGCTATCCCGTAGCCGGCGAGCGCGGATCCACCGTGTGCGCGGCCGTCGAGAATATCGCCCAGCGCCTCCTGGTGAGTGGGCGAAAAGAGCCCCGATCCGATGCCCACACATCCCGAGAGTGCCATGGCCACGGCCAGATTGGGTGCGAAGCCGAGAAACGCGGTGGCCGCGGTGACCATCGCGAGTCCGATACGCATGATCGGGCGGCGCCCATATCTACCCGATATCCGCCCGGCCAGCCAGATCGCCGTCACATTGCCGACCGTGTAGACGACAAGAATCATGCCGGCCATACTCGCCGATGCACCCAATCCGGCGGCGATGAGGAGCGGCACCACCGCCACCCGCACCCCCATCGACGCCCAGCCCGACGCGAAGCTGGAGGCGATGACTGCACGGTAGGTTCTGTGGCGCAACGCTGTTCGCATTGTCATCGGTTCCTGCATCGGCGCGGTGTCCGCGCGGGAATCCGCTGCGTGGGAATCTTCTGCGGTGACCGCAGCCACCTCCCGCGGCTTGGTGGCCAACACCACCGGTACCAATAGCAGCACTGCGATCGCGTAGATCACGAACGGTGCGTGCGTGCCGAAACCGGCCAGCGTTGCGCCCACTAGCGGGCCAGCCACGTTGCCGAGGAGAAAACCTGCCGGGAGTAGCCCCAGTACCCGGCCGCGAATCTCTGCCGGCGCGGATCGGATCACCATCGGCCACACCGATCCGGTGAACATGGCAGACCCGATACCGCAGACCGCGCGCAACATCAGTAGCTCCGGATAGCTCCGGGCGAAGGCACACGCCAGCGTGCTCGCCGCGATGATCACCAGTGCAGCCAGATAGCCGCGCCGCTCCCCCAGCCTGGAGATCGCGCGTCCGGACACGCACGCACACACCAACCGCGCCACCGCAAAGATGGAGACCATCGCGCAGATCGCGGTATAGGACACTCTGAAACTGCGGGCAAAGCTGGGCAGGGCCGGCGCGATCAGTCCAAAGCTGAGCGCCACGACGGCATTAACGCCGATCAGTACCCGGGTTCCCGCTGGGATCGTAGTAGTTCTCATATTCCCTCGGGGAGCCCGCAGACCAATGCGCCCATCGAGGAACCCGCCACCCGCGACGACCGAACCATAACCTCACCCTATCGAGGGTGATATCCGACGATGACCCGGGCACCGGCGACAAGCACAGTGGCCAATCTGCCCCGGGTTGGGGTGTGGGACGCGCGTACCACGTCACGAATGCGGCACGGGCCTATCAGCGGGTGGTGTGCGCTCCGCCGTTGACGTGGAGGATTTGTCCGGTGATGTGGCGGGCGTCGTTGCTGGCGAGGAACCAGGCGGCGCCGGCGATGTCTGCGGGGGTGCCGGCTCGTTTGTTGTGGGTTGCGGCGATCAGCGTGTCGCGTCGCTGCTGGGTCATGGTGTCGCCGAAGAACTCGGTGTCCTCGATATATCCGGGGGCGATGGTGTTGATGGTGATCCCGCGCGGTCCAAGCCGACTCGACACACCGGCCGTCCAGGCCGCAATCGCAGCCTTGGCGGCGCCGTAGGAGCTTGCCGCATATTCCGCACCGATCGAGCTGACCGTGACAATGGCCGATCCCGCGGGCATGCGGTCGGCCAGGGCGGTGACGACGAGAACGGTACCCAACGCATTCAGGTCGAAATTGGCCGACCATGCCCGCGCGATGGAGGTGAGGTCGGTTTCCACAGGCCCGGAGCCGATGTCGAGGTTTCCTCCTGCCATCGCAATCACGACGTCCACCGTTGTCGGTGCCGCGTCTCGTAACGCCTGCACCGATTTGGCCGAGGTGACGTCACATGCCACCAGGGCAGTCACCGACGACGATCGCGCCCGCACACCCGGCTAAATTTGTCATACCTCGCAGGTATGTTCGAATCATGACATCGCCGGAGACTCCCATCACAGGCATTCCCCGCACTGGTGTGCCGGAGGTGATCGGGCAGCTACGCGAGGATGAGACGCTCTCGAAGACCGACCTCATCGAGGTGATCGCCCAGTGCGCGTCGGTCACCGCCACCGCCCAGTTCCGCATGTTGCAGGCCATCAGCCTGATCCACGAGGAACATGAGGAGGATTACGGGGTCGATCTGGCCGCACAGACCACCGGCGCAACCGACTCAGTCGAGAATTTCCGCGATCTGGCGGCGTGCGCCGGCAGCGGCGGCAACCCGCATGCCGATTTCGGCCCGGACGGGCTCGAACGCACCATCGCCGACGTCGGCGCCGTGTTGTCGGTGTCGCCAGCGAAGGCACGCGAGCTCATCGTGTCTGCCCACGCGCTGCGTTACCGACTCCCCCACACCGCAGCGGCCCTCGCCTGTGGGCGGATCGATCTGCATCGCTTCCTTATCGCCGTCCGCCGCACGAGCTTATGCACACCTGCGCATCTCGTTGATGTCGATACCCGACTCGCCGAAACGCTATTTGCCCGCGATCATATGTCTCTGATGCGATTCACCGCGCTGATCGATGCCACCGTGGCACGTATGGATCCTGCGGCGGTACGCCGCCGGCATCGGCTCGTCGAGCACGACCGTGCAATAGTGATCCGTCCAGATCGGTTCACCCCCGGCCAGTCTCGTCTTTCGGGTTATCTACCGGTCGCCTCGAGCGTCGTCATCGACGCACGTCTCACCGCCCTCGCCGAGGGGGTGCATGCCGCCGACCCGCGCAGCACACAGCAACGCCGTGCCGATGCCCTCGTCGCTCTCGCGGCTGGGCGCACCGCGATCGAATGCCGCTGCCCAGAATGCGCCGCGGCCAACGACTCCGGTGAATCAGCACCCCTACCCGCGTCTACGCGGGTCATTCACGTCGTGGCCAATCAGTCGACTATCGACGGAGTCGATGACGCGGCCGGCTACCTCGACGGGTACGGCGTCATCGACGCGCAGACCGTCCGCGAGTTGATGGTCGATGCTGAGATTCAGACCATTGCGCCCGACCACCACGCCTCGGCCCGAAGCGCACTCACCTACGCGCCGAGCCGAAAACTCGCCGCACTCATTCGTTGCGGTGAACTGTGCTGCGTCTTCCCCGGGTGCGGTAATCCGGTATGGCACGCCGATCTCGACCACACCGAGCCCTTCAATCACCACAGTCCAGATAATGGCGGAAAAACGATGCGGCACAATATGAAACCCCTGTGCCGATTTCATCACCGGATGAAAACATTCAGTGCCTGGCGTGATTATCAGCTCGGCCTGTGCACCAGCCTGTTCGTCTCTCCGACGGGGCATACCTTCATCGGCAACGCCTTCACCGGGCTCGATCTATTTCCGAAGCTGTTGGCGCACAAGCCACCCGATCATCCGTCTCGCCGACATATCGAGCAGATACACACCGACCGTCGGGCGCAGGCCACGCGGACACAACACCGTCACGACGCCGCCGGCCCGCCCCCGTTTTAACGGTCCCGGTGCCGCCCACTCCACCATCACCGGCGTGTCATCAACGGCCCGGCGCGTCATCAACGGCCCGACATGGCACCGCGCCCGCCGTGGCGGCGCCGGAACCGTTCCACCCGGCCAGCGGTGTCGACGATGCGCGCCGTTCCCGTCCATAGTGGATGCGATGCGCTGGTGACGTCGACAACGACGAGCGGATACGTGTTGCCGTCGGACCATTGCACCGTCTGGCTGGAGGTGAGTGTGGATCTGGTGAGGAATTGCGTTCCGGTCGAAGCGTCCCGGAAGACGATCGGGTGGTAATCGGGATGTATTCCAGGTTTCATGAGTGCTCCTTGCCCTCGTTATCGGCGTACCCTCTGGCGTCGCGGCCATCCGCGAGTTCTATGTGATCCATTGCGTCGCTGGCATTGTCGATGCGTTCGGCGATCGGTAACAGGCCCGCGGCGCGCCCGACCGACTCCGCACACGGATCGGTATGAAAGGTGCCGAATGGATCGTCGTAGGCCATCCACAGGTCGGGTCCGTCGGCCATCTCCGCATCGGTGAGGGTCGCCGCCGCTAGCTCCGCGGCGATCTCCGCCGGATCGGCACGGTGCACCAGAACCATCAACGCGCTGTGCCGGTCACCGAACTGCGGCCGCCAGCGCAATGCCGACATCGCCAGGCGCTCGGGGTCAAGCCCGGCGCGCTGATCGGCGTCCATGGCGGCCAGCCACGGACCGCATGCACCGATACGCAGCGCCCCGCCCGCCGATTCGAGCCAGAACACTTCGTCCGGACGAGTGGCGAGCCAGAGCCGGCCCCGGGTGCACACCACGCCGTCGAGTAGATGATCGAGTGCGTCATGCAGGCGAGCAGGATGGAATGGACGATCATGTTCGATGACCGCGATACTCACCCCACACTCCGCCGTGAGTGTCGGCGCTCGACGCAGCAACGGATCATGGGGTCCGTCGATGGCTCCGCGCCGCGCGCCGGCGGGGATCGCCCCCAGCAACGCCCTCACGACGGACGGCCGGATCGGGCGCTGCGGCAGCTCCAACACCATCGGGGCACCCGGCGCGAGACGGCGCAGCACCTCGATCAACCGAGCCGACGCCCACGCATCACGGCAGCCGGGATCGGCCGCGGCGATGACGAGCGCATCGGCGAAGGCGACCTGACCGACGGCCAGTTGCGCGAGGGTGCGGTCATCATCGGCATCGCCGAGTTCGGCCTCCGCAATCGTCATATCGCCGGTCGCCGCGTCGAGCCAGTCCATCTCGGGCACGCAGGCGATGGTCGCGGCAACCGTCACGTCCCGCGCGGCGGGCGCGTCGAGGAAGCCGGGCATACCGGCGACGACGACATGTTCGACGGCCCAGCACAGTGCCTCCGGTTCGATGAGAGCGTGCAGTTGCAGCACGATCCGCTCCACGCCGGATCGTCGATGCATCCGGCGTAGCAGCGGAAGGAGGTCGAGTCGCAGCGTGCAGGAGACGCAGCCGTGTTCGAGGGAAACCTCGGTGGTGCGGGAGACCTCCCGTCCGTCGAGGTCAATCGCCCGGATTGTTCGTATCACCTGACCACTGCCCACCTCAGACAGGTCGTGATGGATCAGGGTAGTACCGGCCACCAACAGAGCGTCGGCGGTGCGGGCCACCGCGTCGGCATCGAGTCCGGTCACCAGCGTGACCGGCGTGCGCGCCTCCACGTGGCGGGTCACGCTGCGACCAGAGTCCGACTCCACGTTCACCACATCTCCCATTATTAGTAATGATTTCCATTTTGATTATGTTCAGGCTAGCCTGAACCATGCCGCTAATGCCAATCATTGCCAATAAGGAGTTCGCATGGCCGCTCGCTGTCAGGTCACCGGAGCCACACCCGGGTTCGGAAAACAGGTATCGCATTCTCACCGAAGAACATCGCGGCGCTGGAATCCGAACATTCAACGCCGGCGCTACTACCTGCCCAGCGAACACCGCCACATCACACTCACGGTGAGCGCCAAAGGCATCAAAACCATCGACCGCCGCGGGATCGAGTCGGTGGTCGCCGAGATTCGCGCACGGGGAGAGAAAATCTAATGGCCCGCAATGAAATCCGTCCGATCGTGAAGCTTCGCTCCACCGCCGACACCGGATATACCTATGTCACCCGCAAGAACCGTCGCAACGATCCAGACCGCATGGTGCTGCGCAAATACGATCCGATCGTGCGCCGCCATGTCGATTTCCGAGAGGACCGCTAATGGCCAAGAAGTCCAAAATCATCCGCAACGAGCAACGTCGTGCGACCGTGGCCCGCTATGCGGAGCGCCGTGCCGCACTCAAGGCCGTCATCGCCGACGCCTCCGCCACCGCCGAGCAGCGCGCCGACGCCGCGCGTAAGCTGCAGGCACTGCCGCGCGACGCGAGTCCCACCCGCCTGCGCAACCGCGACGCCATCGACGGCCGCCCGCGCGGTTTCGTCGGCAAAGCCGGGGTGTCACGGGTACGGTTCCGCGAACTCGCGCACCGGGGCGAGCTTCCCGGCATCCATAAATCCAGCTGGTAAGTACCGCCGATAACGACCGGGTACATCAAACCAGGTCACCGACCCCCCACCCGATACCGCGACATAAAGGAATCCACGAATGGCAAACCAACCCCGTGCGAAGCAGTCCCGCCGCAACGGCCCGCGCCCCGGCGCCGACGCCAAAGCCAAACCCACCCGAAATCAACTGAGCGTGCTCGGCATCAAGGAAGTCGATTACAAGGACGTCGCGGTATTGCGTAAGTTCTTGTCCGACCGGGGAAAGATCCGCAGCAGGCGAGTGACCGGCCTGACTCCGCAGCAGCAGCGGCAGGTGGCGACCGCCGTGCGTAATGCCCGCGAGATGGCGCTCCTACCCTTCACGTCCCAGCACTAACTCCGCCCCCGCTCACGATCCTCGCTGCGCGTCAAGACTTATCTCCTCGGCGTCGAGTTGGCCCAGCGCCCGGCTCAGCACCCTGGAACTGTAGGTTCCCTGCCGCCGCATCATGACCAGGGTTTGGCGTTGAGCGGCGATGATCTCCCGTCGCACCTTCCTAATCTTCACCCGTTCTTCGAAGCCAAGGCCGTAGGGGATCCCGCTACCGATCTTGGCCGAGTCCGGATCCGGCGAGCCGTCAACGGCGTCGGCATCGGCATCCTCCTCGGCTTCCCGATTGGCCTGTTCCAGTCGCGGCAGCAGCCACGGAACCTGTTTGATTTCATCGGATTCCGACATCACCCGCCGGGCCGTGCGATCGAGTTCGGCCCGCAGCGCTCGGCGCTCGGCGCTCAGCGCATCAGATTCATCGGGTAGAGACAGCGTCCGCACTAACCACGCCAAGGTGCCGCCCTGGAGCAGCAGCGAGGCTGAGGCCACCACGAATGCCGTCAGTACCACCAGGGATCGATTAGGCGTGTCGTCAGGCAATGTCTGTGCGGCGGCCACCGTCACCACACCACGTAACCCCGCCCACACGATGATCGTGGACTCCTTGGCCCCCAATGGCGCCTCGGCGTAATAATCGATATCCGCGATGAGCCGGGTAATCCGGGAATTGATGCGGGCCGCGGTGTCGGGCGAGAACGGCCCGAGATCGGGCGCCAGCAGTGCATCCTTGCGGCGCGAGTGCCGCCGCAGCCGCCGACGCCATCTCGCGAAGCCGCGTCTGCGCGGTAGCGCGTCCTCGCTGGCGCTGGCCGTGAAATCTTCCAGCATCGGCCGCACCGCCACACCGCGCTGACGCTTACGATCAAGCCACCAGGCAAGCGGTACGACGCAGCCGGCCCGCACGAAGACCACCACGGCGAGCGCCGCGACACCCACCCACATCGCGGTCTGCACACCCTGATGATCGTCATGCACGTCCACGATGAGCGTGTAGAGCTCCAGTCCCATCAGCAGGAATACTCCGCCTTCGGCAATCAGCTCGACGGTGCGCCAGTTCTGCATATCCGACATCCGGTGCGCCGGCGTGAGAAATCCGACCGCGCCCACCCCGGTGACCACGCCGGCGGTTACCGCGGCGACCAAACCAGAGGCGTGGAGTTGTTCGGCGGGCACATAGGCCAGGTACGGCACCGTGAAGGAGATCGCGGTGGCGGCGGTGGCATTGCGCACTCGTGAGCGCAACCACAGATTCGCCATCCCTACGACGAGGCCGACGACTGCGGCCGCAAACAGCGAATACACGAAGTTCACCGCAACACCCCAGAACGAGATCGACGCGGCGGTCGCGCTGATCGCGGCGCGCAAAAGTACCAGCGCGCTCGCGTCGTTGAGCATGCTCTCCCCCTCCAGCACCGCGATGACCCGAGCGGGCACCCCCACGCGTTTGGCGATCGATGTCGCCACCGCGTCGGTCGGACTCACGATCGCTCCGAGCGCTACCCCCGTCGCATAATTGATGCCGGGAATCACCAGGGCGAAAAACCAGCCGACGATGAGCGCACTGATCACCACCAGCACGAATGACATGATGCCGATGGTGGCGACGTTGCGGCGAAAATCGATGGCAGGCATGGCAATTGCCGCCGAATACAGCAGTGGCGGTAAGACACCGACAAGCAGCCATTGGGGGTCGACGTGAAAGGCGGGCACGAATGGGAGACTGCCGATGACGGCGCCGATCACCACTAATGCCAGTGGCGGTGGCAGATGCAGCCGGGGTGCCAGATCAGTGACCAGGGAGATGAGTAGTACTGCCGCGACGACGATCAGGATCTTCTCCATACTCACCATCGTCTACCGAACTGTGCTCACAGTGATGTCGGGCGTTACGATTTGTTTCGGCACATTTCGCCGGACCATCGCATAACTAGCCGGCCCCGAGTATCGTCATTCGGCGATGGGGGGTGTGGGATGAACAGTACGCTTTCACGGTTCGATTACATCGACGCCGCCCGCTCGACCGCAGAACGCTTCGTCGATCTGACGCAGGGCATCGGCGATGCCGACATGCGATTGTCGCCGTCATCGCACTGGACCGTCGCCGATTGCCTCGGCCATCTTTCCAGTGAACCCGCCCGTTATATTGCGCTCGCCCGCGGTAAAACGTCGTGGCCGTCGCGGGCCGCGGAGATGTCCGACGTCTACGCCAAGCAGATCGCCAACATGCCCACCCGCGATATCCGCGAACTCTGCGGCAAACTACTCGGCGACCTCGACAAGCTGCTCGACCTGGTGAGTCATTTCGGTGCCCGCGTGCCCATGATGCGGGTGGATTGCGGTAGGAGCGTCCGTGCGGATTCGGCACTGGGCATCCTGATCGGTGAACTGGCCGTCCACGGACATGACATCGCCCGCCGCGCACGGCTGCGCTGGGACCTCGACCCGTCGATCGCCCCGCTGGTTGCCCGCGGCAACCACCAGCTACTGCCGATCTGGGTCGAAGACCACGCCTGCCGTGGGCACCACGCAACCTATGACGTCCGGTTACGCGGCTGCGACGAACGCTACATCTACGAATTTACCGACGGCAGGCTGGCCGTCAATCCCGCCGAATACCGCACCCCCGACGTCTACATCAGCGTCGACCCGGTGGCCGGGCTCCTGGCTGGTTACGGCCGGCTATCCCCGATCCGCGCGGCCATCACCGGCCGCGCGATCGCCTGGGGCGCCAAACCATGGCTAGCCGCTGATCTGCTCAAACACTTCTCGCTGGTGACCGTCTGACGCGACTCGCGGCCGGACGCCCGTCGCCGGACTGCGGCCGTCGAGCCTGCCGCTGCCCATCACTGCGGGTACCGCTGCCGCCCCGCGCGCCCTCACCGCGACCACTGGTCGTGCTGCGGGTGCTGCCCTCGCCGCGACCACCGTTAGCACTCCGGCTAGCGCCGCCGCGGCCACTACCGCTGGCGCTGCCGGACCGGCTGGAGCTACCGCCACGATTGGTCCGGTTACCGCCGCCTCGGGAATTTCCATTTCCGCGCGAGCGCGGCGCTGGCGCCACACGCTCCTCGGCGGGTGCGGGTGCGACGAACTCGGCACGCTCGCCGACGAGCGCCGCCACCTCCGAACCCGTCGAGGACACCCGCTGCGGACGCACGCCGATCGCCGCCTTTCGCAGCAGCTGCTCAAGGTCGCGACGCTGATCGGGCAGGCACAGGGTCACCACATCGCCGGCGCTGCCCGCGCGGGCGGTGCGGCCGGACCGGTGCAGGAAGGTCTTGTGCTCAGCGGGCGGGTCAACGTGCACCACGAGTTCGATGCCGTCGACGTGCACGCCACGCGCCGCGACATCCGTCGCGACAAGCACCCGCACGCCACCGTCACCGAAGGCCCGTAGATTTCGGTCTCGCTGCGGCTGGCTCAGATTGCCGTGCAGATCCACCGCGGGGATACCCGCGGAGGTGAGGGTGCGGGCAAGCTTGCGCGCCTGATGTTTGGTGCGGGTGAACAGGATTCGGCGTCCGACACCCGAGGCGAGTTCATTCACGACGGCCGCCTTATCGGCAGCGGCAACCTCAAAGATGTGATGGGTGAGCTTCTCCACCGGCGAGGTGGCGTCGTCGACGGAATGCATCACCGGGTCGGTGAGGAAACGTCGGACGAGCTTGTCGACACCGTTATCGAGGGTCGCCGAGAACAGCATCCGCTGTCCATCGGCGGGAGTGGCCGCAAGCAGTCGGGTCACTCCGGGCAGGAAGCCGAGGTCGGCCATGTGGTCGGCCTCATCGATGACGGTGATCTCGACGTCGTCGAGACGTACGATTCCTTGCCGCATGAGATCCTCGAGCCGGCCCGGGCAGGCGACCACAATATCGGCGCCGCGCCGCAGCGCCTGTTCCTGACGGGCCTGCTTGACACCGCCGAACACGGTGGTGACGGTCAGTCCCATCGCGGCGGCCAGCGGGCCGATGGCGACGCTGATCTGGTTGGCCAGCTCACGGGTGGGTGCCAGCACGAGCCCGGTTGGTGCGCCCGCTCGGCGGGTGACTTGAAGTTCGGCGAGGCCCGCGACAAGCGGGATGGAAAAGGCCAATGTCTTGCCGGAACCGGTACGGCCCCGGCCGAGCACGTCACCACCCTCCAAAGTGGCCGGCAGGGTCTTCTCCTGAATCGGGAATGCCTCGGTTTTTCCTTCCGCGGCAAGTACTTTCACAATCTCAGCGGGCACGCCGAGGGCAGCGAAGTCAGTCATCAGACAACAAAGTCTTTCTGCAGTGGGCAGCCGCAACCGCTGGGCGGGAGGGTGCCAGTGTGGCGAAAACGCGGGTGCGCGAGTTCGTTTCGCCGTATGAAAAGAGGACGCGGGCCGTCGACCTCATTATGAGGGAGCTGCCGCGAGAATCTGCGATCTACGACGCGTCGGCGCCGCAGGCACTGCGCACCGATGCCCCCCACACTACGTGACGGCAGGCGATGCGCGCCAATCGACCCGATCGCGACCGTCGCATATCTCCGGTCACTACCGCAGTTCGCGGCGCAGAAGTTTGCCGGTCACCGTGCGGGGCAGTGAACCAACGAGTTCCACTTCACGGGGGTATTTGTACGCCGCCAGCCGATCCCGGCAGAATTCGATGAGGGCACGCTCGGTGACCGACTCGGACTTTTCCACCACCACGAATGCCTTGACCGATTCACCACGATAGTCGTCCGGGATACTCACTACCGCGGCATCGAGTACAGCCGGATGGCTGAGCAGTACCCGCTCCACCTCGTTCGGCCATACTTTGTATCCGGCGGCATTGATCATGTCGCTGCGCCGGTCGAGCACATAGAACCAGCCGTCGGCATCCATGAATCCGATATCACCGGTACGCAGTTCGGTTCCGGAGAACGCGTGTGACGTTGCTTCGGGGTTGTTCCAGTACCCATTGATCACCTGGGGTCCGGACACCACTAACTCCCCTATCTCCCCCGCCGGCAGTTCGATTCCGTCCTCGTCCACCACCCGAGCCACCGTGTCGAAGACCGGCACTCCCACCGATAACACGCCGGTCTCCGGATCGACTGGCGCATTGACGCCAACCGGAACCATATGTGTGGGCGAGGTCGACTCGGTGAGGCCGTAAACATTGTGGATATAACCGCCGAGCCGTTCGGCGATCCGTTCGGCCGTCGCCGGGTCGACCGGAGCACCACCGGAGAAGCGTAATGTCAGTGACTCGAAATCTGCTGCTGCGGAATCTGATTCATCAGCAAGAGCGACGAAGGCGGTGATCACCGCAACCACGAATTGCGGGCGGGTACGACGGATCGCGTCCAAGACTACCGATGCGGTAAAGCGGTGGGTGAGCACCAATTGCGCCCCGGTAAGCATCGATAGCAACGCCCCGCCGAGCAGGCCGGTCACATGAAACAGTGGCGAAGCCCCGAGAATCGGGGCCGGTGTGGCGCCACGGCCAAAACCGGTCCAGTCGCGGTATACATGCGCACTGAACACCAGATTCGCATGGGTCAGGCAGGCCCCCTTGGGAGTTCCGGTGGTACCCGACGTCGCCATCAGGACCGCGGTGTCGAAGGGGCCGACCGGGCGCGGCGGAAGCGACGGCGGAGTGGATGGTGCTTGTCGCGGGGCGATCAGCGCCCATAGGTCGATGGTATCGGTCGGCGGCTCGGGCGCGGGGCCGTCGAATAATCGCGGCTCCCACACCGCACCGCTCGGCCCCCTGCGCGGCGAGGCGGTGACCACGACCGCAATCCCCAGCACCCCGTCGGCCAACACCGGACGCAACACACCGTGATACAGGTCGTCGAGGGCCACCACCGCACGCGGCGTGAATTCACTTAAGCGATCCCGCATTTCCGCCGCCGTCGACATCGGGCTGATCAGCACCGCGACCCCGCCGACCCGCCACGTGGCCACCAGAGATATCAGGACGGCCGGATCGTTCTGCAACACCATCGCAAGCCGGTCACCGGCGGCGAATCCTCTGGCGATGAGCAACCCGGCAAGCGCGCCCGCGGCATCATCGAGTTGCGCCCAGGACATCGTCTGCCCCAGGTACTCCAGCGCCGGGGCGTCTGGCCGGGTACGGACGGTCTCCTCGAACATCTCAAGAGCGCTGCCCACACCGACACGCAGATGCGGACCGTGGCCGCGCGGGTACTGCGCCAGCCACGGTCTGCGGTCATAGATTCCGGGCGCAGCGTCCCGGGCCGTGTTCGAATTGAGCATCGCTGGCCACAAGTGTACAAATCCACGCATTCCAGCGGGCGCGGATTCATGATTGCCGATCTGGTACCCGGAGCACCCTCCTCCCGGTATCGTGTTCAGAGTGGCTGAACACGATCTTGGCGGGGCCATTCGCCGGACCCGCGAGCATCGCGGGATGACGCTACGCCAGCTGGCAACCGCGCTGGAGGTGAGCGTCGGGACGATGAGTGCCATCGAGAACAACAAGGTGGCGGTGACGGTGGAGCGGCTCAATGCGATCGCGACCCACCTCGACATCACCGCGGCCGCGCTCCTGCGCACCGAGATCGTCGCCATCGGCTCAGTGGATTCACAGCCGGGTGAATGGCGACGATTCGACGATCTCGGACTGCATCCGGTGCTCGCCGCAGCCGTTGAAGTGTTCACCGAGACCGGTTACCACGGGGCCACCATGCGGCTTGTTGCCGGCGCCGCCGGGATCAGCGTTGCCGGAATCTATCATCACCACCGGAGTAAACAACATCTTCTCGTCGCACTCTTCGACGCTATGCTCAACGAAGTGCAGTGGCGCACAAGCGCAGCCGCGAGGCAGGGTACCGATCCAGCCAGCTCATTCGCGTTGATGGTCGAGGCGTTGGCGTTGTGCCACACCCAGCGCCGAGACCTCGCTTTCATCGCGACCACCGAGATGCGCAGCCTTGAACAACCCGACCGGACCCGTATCGCCGGCCTGCGCCGTCGCATCCAACAGCAACTCGATGACGTCGCGTTGACCGCGGTATCGACCGGGGCGTTCACCACGTCAACTCCCCACAGCACCGGGCGCGCCATCGCGACCATGTGCATGGCACTCCCCCACTGGTTCTCACCGATCGGTCCACACACCGGCGCAGAGGTCGCCGCCGAATACGCCACGCTCGCACTGCGGATGATGGGGCATTCCAGTTCAGTTTGACCGAACTTCACACAGACCGACCCCGCCGGCGAAATCGCCCTGAGTGGGCCGGGATTCGGGGTTGACGCGAGCCCGCCACATCTGTGATGCTCATCTCACTGAACCAATCCCGAACGATCGCTCGGACTGTTCAGCGCAGTCACCACCACCGCACCGCCCACCGACCGGAGGTACAACGATGACCACCGCACCCGAGGTGCCCCAACTCACCGAACTCCTCGCCGACGCACCGTCCAACTGGGGCAAGTGGGGCGCCGATGACGAGGTCGGCAGCCTCAACTACCTGACCGCCGAGCAGGTACTCGCCGGCGCAGCGCTGATCCGCAAGGGGAAGTTGTTCACGCTGCAACGATTGATCGGCGACCCGAAAGGAGATCCCGTCTGGCCCGGCCGTAGCCCCGCCACTCGCGAGATGATTCTCGACGAGTCGCATTGGGACGACGGCGGCGACGGCCCGGCTTTCCCGGGTGGGCAGTGCTGCTCGACATCGCCCGTTTCCGCGGCGTCGACTACCTTGGACCCCGCGAAACCTATGATCATACCGACCTCGAAAAGTGCGCCGCAGCACAGGGAATCGAGATCAAACCACGAGACATCCTGATTATCCGCACAAATCATCTCGAATTGTTCTTCCGGGCGGGAGAGAAGTTCTACGACGACTTCTGCGAACCCGGGCTGGTGTATTCGGCCGAGCTTGTCGAATGGTTCCAGAACAATGAAATCCCCAATCTCATCACCGATACCATCGCCAATGAAATCACCACCGACCCCAACAATGGTGTGGCGCTTGTGCTGCACAACGCATTGATGCGCAACCTTGGCATCGCATTCACCGAGATCTGCGATCTGGAGAAGCTAGCCGCCGACTGCGCCGCGGATGGCGTCTACGAATTCTTCTATGTGGCAGCCCCATTGAAAATCCACGGCGCCTCCGGCGCACCCGTCAATCCGGTGGTGATCAAATGAGCGAAGAAACCTACCTTTCCCGTCCCTGGCTAAATCTCTACCCGCAGGGCACCCCAACCGACATCGATGCCGAATACACCACCGGATTAGCGGTGTTCGACGCCGCGGTGGCTGCCCATCCACACGAGCCGTTCCTGCTGTACTTTGACGGATCGCTCAGCTTCGCACAGGTCGATCGGGCCGCACGCGCGCTGGCAGTCACGTTGCGCGAGCGTGGGTTTACTGATGGCGACCGGCTGGCTCTGTACACACAGAACAATCCGGCCTTCGTCATCGGCATGATCTCCGCCTGGCGGGCCGGAGGCACCGCGGTAGCGATCAATCCCATGAACAAGGCACGTGAACTCACCTATCTGCTGGGTGATTCCGGGGCCGTAGCGCTGCTAGCTCTCGACGACCTCTACACCGAGGTCGCCAAGCCGGTGATCGATTCGGGAAAGACCTCGGTGACTACCGTCATCACCTCCTCCGCCCTGGATTTCCAGACCCGAAACGACGACCGCCTATTCCACGGGCTGACCCGCCTACATCCGGCCGGCACCCTGGATTTGGTGACCATCATCGATGACTTCGCCGGTGGCGAGCTGCCAGCGGTAACCTTATCCGCCGATGACGTGGCCGTCCTCGCCTACACCTCGGGCACCACCGGAGAACCTAAGGGCGCCATAAACACCCACGGGAACTTCGCCTTCAATGCCCAAACCTACCGGGATTGGACCGGCCTCAAACCCGGCGAACCGATACTGGGGATCGCACCGCTGTTCCACATCACCGGCCTCGTCGGGCATGTCATGTTCGCGACGCTGGCCGGTTCACCGCTGGTGCTCAATCATCGCTTCGACCCGCGGGTCGCGCTCGACGCTATCCGCGAGCACCGCCCGGTATTCACCGTCGCCGCCATCACCGCGTTCAACGCGCTGGC
>JASGFW010000001.1:0-75038 GCA_047605305.1 Gordonia sp. (in: high G+C Gram-positive bacteria) | reverse complement strand
CCGAACTTCCCGACACAGCACCTACCATCGGCGTGCTCTACTACCGCGCACAACACCTGGCCGGCAACACCCGCTATATCGATGCCCTGTGTACCGCCATCGAACACCGCGGCGCGCGGGCGCTACCGATATTCTGCGCGTCACTGCGCACCGCACCCGACGACCTCATCGAGGTGCTGTCGAGCGCGGATGCGCTGGTGGTCACGGTGCTCGCCGCGGGCGGAGCGACACCGGCAACAGCATCGGCCGGCGGCGACGATGAGGCCTGGAACATCGAGCGGCTCGCCGCGCTCGACATCCCAATCCTGCAGGGCCTCTGCCTCACCGCGCCGCGGGAGCAGTGGGCCGACGGCGATGACGGTTTGTCACCGCTTGACGTCGCCACCCAGGTCGCGGTACCCGAATTCGACGGCAGGATCATCACGGTCCCGTTCTCGTTCAAGGAGTTCGACGAGAACGGGCTGCCCTGGTATCAGCCCGACCACGAACGATGTGCCCGAGTCGCCGGAATCGCGGTGTCGCATGCGCGGTTACGGAAAATCCCCCCGGCCGCACGCCGGGTCGCGATCGTATTGTCGGCATATCCCACCAAACACGCCCGGATCGGCAACGCCGTCGGGCTCGACACCCCACGCAGCCTACTGCGCCTGCTGCGGGCGCTGCGCGAAGCAGGTTACGATATCGGACCGGAATCCGGTCCGGGCGCGATTCCTGGACTGGCGCAGGATGATTCAGATGCGCTGATTCACGCGATCATTGATGCCGGCGGCCAGGATCCCGATTGGCTCACCGAGGATGCCCTCGCGGCAAATCCGCACCGGGTCGGCGCCGCCGACTACCGGCGCTGGTTCACCCATCTGCCCGCCGACCTGCGCGACGCGGTGGAAAAGCATTGGGGTCCGGCACCCGGCGATCTCTTCGTCGATAGATCCGGCGATGCCGACGGCGAAATCGTAGTAGCTGCAATGACATTCGGAAATATCGTCATTATGGTTCAGCCGCCACGGGGATTCGGCGAGAATCCCGTCGCCATCTATCACGATCCCGATCTCCCGCCGTCGCATCATTACCTGGCGTCCTACCGCTGGCTGGCTGGTCGAGGCGATACCGACACTGAATTCGCGGGTTTCGGCGCCGACGCGGTGGTACATATCGGCAAGCACGGCAATCTCGAATGGCTGCCCGGCAAAACCCTCGGCATGTCGGCATCCTGCGGCACCGATGCCGCACTGGGCGATGTGCCGCTCATCTATCCGTTCCTGGTAAACGATCCTGGTGAAGGCACACAGGCGAAACGCCGTGCGCACGCGGTCCTCGTCGATCATCTGATCCCCCCGATGGCGCGCGCGGAATCGTACGGCGATATCGCCCGGCTGGAACAATTGCTCGACGAGCATGCCAACATCTCCGCGCTTGACCCGGCGAAGCTGCCCGCGATCCGTCAACAAATTTGGACGCTATTGACCGCGGCGAAGATGGATCACGACCTCGGGCTGGCGCAACGCCCCGACGAGGACGTCTTCGACGACATGCTGCTGCACGTCGACGGTTGGCTGTGCGAGATCAAAGATGTCCAGATCCGGGACGGCCTGCACGTGCTCGGCGAACCGCCGGTCGACGAGGCCGAAATCGATCTGGTGCTCGCCATGCTGCGGGCTCGCCAGCTGTGGGGCGGTATCCAGGCGCTCCCGGGGCTGCGTGAGGCGCTGGGTCTCATCGAGGGCGATGCCACCCCACGCAACGAGGTCGATACTGTCGAACACCTGGCCCGAGAACTCGTTGCCACCTGCGCCAAAGGGGAGTGGACCCATGCCGCGGTGACGGCCGCGGCCACCGGCCATCCCGCAGCAGTGGCAGATGTCCTGCACTTCGCCGCACGGGAAGTGGTGCCGCGGTTACGGGCCACCGACCGCGAAATCCCCCGGGTGCTGCACGCACTCGACGGCGGATTCATCCCGGCCGGTCCCAGTGGGTCACCGTTGCGCGGCCTGATCAATGTGCTGCCGACCGGACGCAACTTTTACTCCGTCGACCCGAAGGCGGTGCCGTCGCGGCTGGCGTGGGAGACAGGCCGGGCCATGGCCGACAGCTTGCTCGAACGCTACCTCCACGATCATGGTGAGTACCCGCGGTCGGTGGGACTTTCGGTGTGGGGCACCAGCGCGATGCGCACCTCCGGCGACGATATCGCCGAGGTCCTCGCACTACTCGGAGTGATGCCGATCTGGGACGAGGCATCCCGGCGCGTACGCGACCTCGAGCTGATCGGCCTCGCCGAACTCGGCCGCCCGCGTATCGACGTCACCATCCGGATTTCCGGATTCTTCCGCGACGCATTTCCGCACGTTGTGACGATGCTCGACGACGCTGTGCGGCTGGCCGCCGACGCCGCCGAACCCGACGAACACAACTTCGTCGCCGCGCACGCACGCGCCGCGCTGGCGCAACACGGTGATCGTCGACGCGCCACCACTCGGGTCTTCGGCTCCAAGCCGGGAACCTACGGTGCAGGCCTGCTACAGCTCATCGATTCCCGCGACTGGCGGACCGATGATGATTTGGCGCGCGTCTACACCGAATGGGGCGGTTATGCCTACGGGCGCGGCCTCGACGGCATCCCTGCCGTCGACGACATGCGTGCGGCGTATACCCGGATTGCGGTAGCCGCCAAGAACACCGACACGCGCGAACACGACATCGCCGATTCTGACGACTATTTCCAGTACCACGGCGGCATGGTGGCCACGGTGCGCGCGCTCACCGGGCGCTCACCGGAGGCCTACATCGGCGACTCGACGCGCCCCGATGCGGTACGCACCCGGACGTTGTCGGAGGAAACAAGCCGCGTGTTCCGTGCCCGCGTCGTCAACCCGCGGTGGATCACCGCGATGCAACGCCACGGATACAAGGGCGCGTTCGAGATGGCGGCCACCGTCGATTATCTCTTCGGCTACGACGCCACGACGGGGGTGGTCGCGGACTGGATGTACGAGAAGCTGACCGAGGCGTACGTCCTTGATGAACGCAATAAGCAGTTCATGAATGAATCCAATCCGTGGGCGCTACACGGCATCGCCGAGCGGCTCCTTGAGGCCGTGGAACGCGACATGTGGCACCAGCCACCACCGGAGATGCTTGCACAGCTACGTGCGCTCTATGTCGAGGCCGAAGGCGAAATCGAGGGCCGTAACGACGCGTGACCGCCGACCTGCGGAGCAAAATCGGCCCGCCGTTCGTTGAGGGATATAGAACGGAACGCGTTCGGCAGGTCACGCCACCAGATGCGGGCTCGATCAGCCGGACCAGAAAGGCCAGAACGCCATGCATTTGTCCTACCTTCTCATCTACCTTGTGGTCGAGACCGCCGCCTTCGTGGGGCTCGCGTCGACCCTCGGCTTCGGCTGGGCCATGCTCATCACCGTCCTCGCCGCCTTTTCCGGATTCGTGATGCTGCGTCGGCAGGGCCGCAAGGTCTTCGCCGAATTGCGTCGCGCCTCGCGCACCGGGGTAGACCCGCGTACCCCGCTCGCCGACACCGCACTCATCGGCGCCTCGTCGGTATTACTCGTGATACCCGGCATCGTGTCCACGATTGTCGGGATGCTCCTGCTCGTCCCCGGTGTGCGCGGCATCGTCCGGCCCCTCGTCGTCGCCCGTGGCGCACGTACGGTGCGCACGTCGATGGATCGGGTTGGGGCATCGGGCAGCACTCGCTCGGCTACCCGGCACTTCGGTCAGACAACGGTGATCGACGGGAGTGTCGTCGTCGAGGCAACCGATATGCGCGGGTACACCGCTGCACCGGGATGGGTCAGCACATCGCATCAACTGCCGCAGGGGCCGCACCTGTCGCAGGGGCGCTGAGCGCCACACCGTCCGGGCAGGGCACACTGATCAACCGTGGGTACTGAACTGCTCGGGGGTACGCAACTGCTTCTGGGGGGCGCCGTCTATTCGCCGAGCGCACCCGATGCGACGGCCATGGCGGTGGCTGGCGGCGTCATCACCTGGATCGGTTCCGACGACGTAGGCCGCACCCTGCATCCGGACGCGCAGATCACCGACCTGGAAGGACGTTTTGTCGCGCCAGGCTTTGTCGATTCCCACGTGCACCTGACGTCGACCGGCCTCGCCCTACTCGGGCTCACCCTCAACGACGCCACCGACCGCCGCGATTGTCTGCGCCGACTTGCCGTGGCCGCAGCCGCCGCCGATGACGGCGAAGTGATCTGGGGTCGCGGCTGGGATGATTCCACCTGGGTGGGCTCCGATCCAGCGGATCGGTCCCACCCGACCACCGCCGATATCGACGCCGTCGTCGGGAATCGTCCGGTGTATCTGGCGCGGGTCGATGAACATTCGGCGCTCGCATCCACCGCACTGCGTCGGCTGGTTCCCAACTTGGCCGCCGCGAGCGGATTTCATCCCGACGAACCTCTCGTGAGCGAGGCTCATCACCTTGTTCGCGGCGCGGCACGGCGGCTGGTGACGCCGGCGATGCGGGCCCGGGCACAGCGTCACGCCCTCGATACCGCCGCCGCACATGGAGTCGTCGCCGTGCACGAAAACGGCGGCCCCGATATCAGCGGTCTCGACGATTTCCGGGCATTGGCCGATCTCGATCATCCTGTCGAGGTACGCCGCTACTGGGGTCAGGCAGCCGAAAATCCCGACCACGCAAGGGAATTGCTCGCACTCACGGGTGCCGACGCCCTCGGCGGGGATCTGTTCATCGACGGCGCCATCGGTTCACACACCGCCTGGTTGTCACAGCCTTACGCCGACGCTCCCGGCCAGTGCGGCATCGCCTACCTCAGTGCCGAAGAGGTATACCGACATCTGCGCGCCTGCACGCTGGCTGGTATTCAGGCCGGCTTCCACGTCATCGGTGACGCCGCCACCGCGGCCGTGGTCGATGCGCTCTCCGCGCTCGCCGAGGAGATCGGCACCCCGACGCTTGCCGCTCGCGCACACCGACTCGAACACGCCGAGATGGTCTCTCCGGCCCAGGCACAAGTTCTTGCCCGCTGCGGTGTGATCGCCAGCATGCAACCCCTTTTCGACGCCGCATGGGGCGGCCCGGAACAGCTGTACGCCCAGCGTTTGGGTGCGCAGCGCGCCGCCACTCTCAACGATTTCGCGGAACTTGCCCGGGCGGGGGTCGTCTTGTCGTTCTCCTCTGATTCGCCGGTCACACCCATTGATCCGTGGGCTACCGTGCGGGCCGCGGTCCATCATCATCAGCCGCACAGCGCGATTTCGGCACGTGCGGCATTCGCGGCGGCCTCTCGTGGCGGCTGGCGTGCCGGGGGAGTCAATGACGGCACCACGGGCACTCTCGTGCCCGGCGCGGTGGCCAGTTATTCGATCTGGGATGCCGACGATCTCGTCGTCGCCGGATCGCATGCGAACGCCGCACGGTGGTCGCTCGATCCGCGTTCGCGAGTTCCCGCCCTTCCCGACGTCGCCCCCGCTGCCAGCCTGCCGCGCTGCATACGCACAGTTCATCGCGGTCGCGACCTCTACGTGCGGGGCCGTGTGTGACCCCCGAACCACTGACCCCCGAGATTGTGATCTCCCCGGCCACGCCCACAGGTCGGGTACACGAGCCCGATCTGCCCGGCCCGGTACCACCGAACGGCACATCGGCACGCTCGCGATGGCTGTCCTTGTCACTGCGGACCGTGATCGCCGTCCTGGCGGGTCTGGCCATGTGGTCGGCCTTTCCGCCACGCAACTGGTGGTACATGGCGGTCGTTTCACTCGCATTGCTGTTCGTCGCACTCACCGCGGGCCGCGTACGCGTGCGCACCGCGGCCTGGATCGGCTTCGTCTACGGCGCGGCCTTCTTCATCGCTTTGCTGCCATGGATCGGGGTCTATGTAGGACCGTTGCCGTGGATTGCGTTGTCTCTAATATTGGCTTGCTACCTGGCACTATTCGGAGTCATCGCGGTCCTGACAATGCGATTACCCTTGCCGCCCATCTGGTTCGCACTGTCGTGGACCACGATCGAAACCATCCGCTCAACATTTCCTTTCGGCGGATTCCCGTGGGGAAGAGCTGCTTTCAGCCAAGTTGATGGACCATTGCTACCGTTGGCCGCGACCGTCGGCGCCCCGGGGGTTTCTGCGGCGGTCGCGCTGTTCGGCGCATCGCTCGCCTGGCTTGTCCTCATCTTCTTCCGCCGCATCTTCTTCCGCCGCGCCGTCTGCGACGACGACGCTTCGGTTGTCCGCATGGCCGCGTTGGCCGTTGTGCTCGCTCTCCTGGGTCCCGTTGCGGCCATCGGATTGACCCCCGAAACCCTCGCGCGCAACGTGTCGTCCATGTCCGTGCAGGTGTCGGCGATCCAGGGAAATGTGCCGCGCCTGGGACTCGAATTCAACGCGCAGCGGCGCGCCGTCCTCGACAACCATGTGCGCGAGACTCTCCGCCTTGCCGACGAGGTACGAGCGCACCGGGCCCAAGCACCGGATTTCCTCGCCTGGCCGGAAAATGCCTCCGACATCTCGCCGCTGACCAACGAGGATGCCGCTCAAGAGATCACCGCAGCCTCCGAGGCGGTGGGCGCTCCGATTCTGGTAGGCACGGTGGTCATGAACGACGACGGACGCCCCACGAATACGGTGCTCGTCTGGAATGGCAGTCGAGGACCGGTCGGACGTTACGACAAGCACATCATCCAGCCATTCGGCGAATACCTGCCATGGCGCCGGTTCTTCCGAATGTTCTCCTCCTATGCCGATATGGCCGGCAATTTCCGGCCCGGATCGGGTAGTTCGGTGCTCACGGTGCCGAGTCGTTCCGGAACGGTGAAGGTTGGGGTGACGACATGTTGGGAGGTGGCTTTCGATAGGTCCGCGCAGGCTGCGGTAACCCAGGGCGCGCAGTTGCTCTACGTACCGACGAATAACGCGACCTTCGGCAAAACGGATATGACTTATCAACAATTGGCTATGTCACAGTTCCGGGCGGTCGAGCACGGGCGTGCGGTGGTGGTGGCCGCGACCAGCGGAGCCAGCGCGATTATCGAGCCCGACGGCACGCTCGCGTCATCATCCGGAGTGTTCACCCCCGCGATCCTGAGCCAGCGGATACCGTTGCAGTCCTCGAATACGCTGGCCACCCGGTTGGGCTCGGTGCCACAGACCGCGGCACTGGTTGCGACATTGGTCGGGCTTTTGGCGCTACTGGCGCGGCGTTATAGGTTCACTGTCAGGCCTCGCGCGGATCGACGTGGGTAACGCCACCCACCGCAGCGGGTTGGTAGGGCAGAAGTCGGAGGAATTGGTGACAGCGGACAGTAATGCATCAGCGGATGTCACAGATGAAGGGCATATCGTGGCATCCAACGGATCCGGTGCACTTGTGGTTATCCCCACTTTCAATGAGCGGGAGAACCTCCCGATCATCGTCGAACGCTTGCAGTCGGTACTACCTGGCATCCACGTTCTCGTCGTCGACGATTCGAGTCCCGACGGAACGGGAGACGTCGCCGATGGCCTGGTTGACACAGATCCACTCCACCGAATTCACGTGTTGCATCGCGAGGAGAAGGACGGTCTCGGCAAAGCGTATCTCGCTGGCTTTGCGTGGGGTCTCAAACGTGACTACGCGGTCATCATCGAGATGGACGCCGACGGCAGCCACGCGCCCGAGCAATTGCACCGACTGCTCGACGCGGTGAATTCGAAGGCCGATCTGGCCATCGGTTCGCGCTATGTTCCCGGTGGCACATTGGTGAACTGGCCGCGCCGACGTGAACTGTTGTCTCGCGGCGCCAACACTTATGCGCGGTTGGCGCTCGGCGCCAAAGTCAATGACATCACGGCAGGTTTTCGCGCCTATCGGCGAATCGTATTGGAGAACATCGACCTGCATTCCGTCGAGTCGGCCGGGTACTGCTTCCAGATTGATCTGGCCTGGCGGACGATCCGCGCGGGCTTCGACGTTCGCGAGGTTCCGATCACCTTCACCGAACGCGAGTTGGGACAGTCGAAGATGAGCGGCGGGGTGATGAGCGAAGCGTTCCTGATGGTGGCCCGTTGGGGTCTGCAGAATCGGCTCGAACGTCTCGCATCGCGCCTGCGCCGCCGCTGACTCAGCCTCGCCCCGCATAGGCCGCCGATCGAGCCGGATACCTCAGCGGCCCCGCCACCACAACGGCCCCTGCCTACAACAACACCCGCCGACAACAACACCGGCCGGACGAAGTAGCCGTCCGGCCGGTGCGTGTCGCCCGTCGAATCGGGCTCAAATAGCTATCGGGGTGTTTAGTTGGTGACGCCCCTGCGACGCTGCTTGAGCAGGTCCAGGCGCTCGTTGAGCAGCAACTCCAACTCGTCTTCGCTGCGACGCTCAAGCAGCATGTCCCAGTGCGTGCGCGGCGGCTTGGCCTTCTTCTCCTCGGGTTCTGCCCCTTCGAGCAGAGTGCCTTCCATGCCGTTCTTGCACGGCCACTTCGACGGCACCTCCGCATCATCGGCGAAGGGTACATCGAAGATCTCGCCGTTGTCGGTGCGGTATTGCACGATACGACGCGGCGCGAGATCATGATCGCGATCCGTCTCGTAGCTCACCGCGCCGAGGCGGCTGCCCCGGAGTACTCGATCTGCCATTGCGGTGTCCTCTCCGTTCTTCCGAGCGTCGTCGAGACGCCCAACGCCCCCATTCTACGCGTTGTTCGCGCCTACCCGGATCACCCCACCACGCCGAGCCGTGAGTCGGGAATCGACAACAACTGCAGGTACGGTCATACCCGTGAATGCGCCACCACCCGCCCGTATCGCCCGGGCCCGATACAACTGCGCATGGTGTGGGCAAAGCATGGTCGACTCCACGATGGGACGTCGCCGGAAGTACTGCAAGCAGTCTTGTCGGCAGCGCGCCTATGAACAGCGCGCACTCACCGCGGGTACGTCCATTCCCGCCGATGCGCTGATCCTCACCCCCGACGAGGTCGATGAGTTAGGCGACCGCCTCTACACGCTCCGCTGCGCCGCCGAAGACTTGGCGACGGCGGTGGCTGAGGGTGCCGATCGCGCCACCCTCACGGCGTTGGCCGCCGACGTGGTGGAACTGGCCAACTCGGCCCAGCGACTGCGATGATCGTTCGGATCTTTGGACCATCGGCGCTGGTGACGGTCGCGGCACTGGCCCTCGCATTTGTGTACGGCGGCTGGCAGGCATTGTTGCTCTGTGCGATCCTCGGGTTGCTTGAGATATCGCTGTCCTTCGATAACGCGATCATCAACGCCACCGTGCTCGCCCGGATGAACCCCTTCTGGCAGCGCATATTCCTGACCCTCGGCGTGGTGATCGCCGTATTCGGTATGCGGCTGGCTTTCCCGATCGCCATCGTATGGATTACCGCTCATCTCAATCCCTCCGATGCGTTCCGGCTCGCGATGAACCCGCCACCGGATGGCGCCACACATTTCGCCGACGGCAGCCCAAGCTATGAAACCATCCTCAACGCCGCGCATCCGCAGATCGCGGCATTCGGTGGCACGTTCCTATTAATGCTGTTCTTGAACTATCTGCTGTCGCACCGCGAGATCGTTTGGCTGTCCTGGATCGAGCGACCACTCATGCGGGTCGGCAGACTCGACCAGTTGCCGGTGGTGTTCGCCGCCGGGGCACTGGTGCTCGCCGCGCAGTTCTTGACGCCGGTGCATGAGCGGGGATCGGTGCTGCTGGCCGGCATACTGGGCCTGATTGTCTACCTGCTGGTCGATGGGCTCAGCGCGTTATTCCGCACTGATGACGCTGAGCCGAACGCCGGGCCGCAACCAGTGACAACGTCGGCCGGCAAGGCAGGGTTCTTCCTCTTCCTCTATCTGGAAGTACTCGACGCGTCGTTCTCCTTCGACGGGGTGATCGGCGCGTTCGCGATCACCGCCGACCCGATCATCATCGCCCTCGGGCTCGGGCTGATCGGTGCATTATTCGTGCGTTCGATCACCATTTTCCTGGTGCGCACGGGAACGCTGGCCCAGTATCGCTACCTCGAACACGGAGCGCACTGGGCTATCGGCGCGCTGGCCGTCGTCCTGCTAGTGAGCATCGAATATCACATCAACGAGGTGGTCACCGGACTGATCGGCGTCGTATTCATCACGGCCGCCTTCCTCAGCAGCGTGTACGCCAATCGCCGTGATCACCGCGACGCGTGAGGGGAGCGCTGTGCCCGCGTTGGGGATCGGGGTGCCTGGACGCTGCGGAGCGCTCAACTATCGACCCGCAGCTGTTGCAGTTGCCGGCCGCGACGCCGATAACGCCATATCAGGTAGCCAACCACCGCCGCCGCGCCGACCGCGACGACCGCACCCCACAGGGTCGACGCGCGAAACGCTGGCGCATCGACGTCGAAGATCCGCTGGCCCGCGTGGGCACCGTTGCCGCCGCCGAGAACCACACTGAGAGTCAGCAGGTTCGGGATGGCCGCCACCACGCCCAGGATGGCGAGAATGTACGCTGGAATATGTTTCAACCGTGTCCACGTCAATACCGCGAAGCCGATCAGCAAAAGCGGGATGAAGGTACACACGAATCCGAGCACCAGGCCGGTACCGATGCCGCGGCCAAACGAGCCGCCGACATTACGTCCGATCTCTCCCGCCCACCAACGCGGCAGGAATGCCGCGAGGATGACGTAGACGATCGCCGCCACGATGATGGCGACCACCGCGATGGCTGCTTTACGAATCCATGCCACGATGCGAGTGCCAAGAGAAGGTGTCGCTGCGACCGTCGACGAGGCGGTGGGTGTGGTGCGCGCCGAGTCGTCGGCGGGAATGCGAGCGAGTGGGTCTGTCATAAGCCGAGTCTAGGGCCGTATTGGCCCGTCCGGCTCTATCACGTCGCAGGCCAATCTGACGCGCGGAACTCAATTACGTGAACGATAGGTTTATAGCCTGGGCGTGCCCGATATTCACGTGTACAAACAGTGGTGAGAATTGGCGGTATCCTGAGAATGACGAAAACAATCCGGGAATCCCGGTGCGAGACGTCTCTTACCCACAGTGAATTGAGCATTCATGGACACTAAGCAACGGCAGATGCTCGACTTCGAGACAGACTGGTATGCGCTCGGCGGTGGGTCATCGCTGGCGATCACCGAACAATTCGGCTTATCGGACCACGATTTCTTCAACGAGGTCAAATGGCTGGTGGAGACATGGCCGCCGGAGACCCTGAAGAAATCCCAGCTCGACCGTATGCGCGAGGTTATCCGACGGCGCCTGTGGATGGCGCGCTGACCCGTGGATCGTGCAGCCGGACTCGGTGATGTCACGGGAGACGCGGTGACCTCGGGAAGCGTTCCTGGTGTCGCCGTTTTCAGATGATGACCTCGACGAATTCTATCGTCGGGTGGAGTTGCGCACGGCAATCGGGTCAGGAGACGGCCGGGCAGCCACCCGCCGTCGGGCCGCGCAACGACCGGAATTATCGTGTCCCACACCGGATAAGGAGTCTTTCGACGATGCGCGGTCCGTCGGCGACGCGATCGATCGGATCCGGGATACACGGCCTGGCGCACCCATCCTTCGTTCCTATGAATGTTCGTGCGGCGCATGGCACATCACGAGCAGTCCCGACTTCACACCGACGGGTGCGCCCGGTCGCCGACGTCGGCGGCGCAAACGCTGAGCGATAAAACCATTCGGGATGGAGTCGGATCAGCCAAGCAGTCGGCGCGCCACCTCACTGACGGTGATACGGCCGTCGTCCTGATTTCCCTGGCCGTTGAGTGAGTTCATGATCGAAATGACGAATCGCTCCCCGGTGCCGGCGAAACCGATCGAGTTGATCACCGAGCCGCCCTGCTCATCTGACCATCCGTTCTTGTTACCCGGTCGCAGTGCTACCGGCAGCGACTTGATACCCCACTGCTGGTTGGCGGCGACGCCGCGCATCTCGCGCACGAGTACGCCGCGTACGGCCGGCGTCGTGCGGCTCAGTACGTAGGAGACCAGTCTGGCAAGGTCGCGGGGAGTGTCCTTCTGGAATCCCCAGTACGGATAGAACCGGGTAAATCCACGTTCGGCGACAAGATGGGTCATGCCGAATGCGGCGAAGTCCCGATTGAATCGCATGTGATCGTTTCCGGCGTAGGCGAACCACAGTCGGTCTGTCGCTTCATCGTCTGAACTATTGAGCATCCGGTGCAGATCTGCCCGATTCGCCGCCGACAACGTGATCGTGCCGGCGTCGTTACGTTGCAAGAGGTCGGTTGCCACGGCGAGTTTGATCGTCGATGCGGTCCACACCAGGGTGTCGGCGTAGCGATTGGCCAGCACCCGCCCCGATCGCCGGTCGATCACGACGATTCCGACGGTTCCCGGTCGGCTCGCCGCGTAGGCCTGCGCCGACGCCAGCCGAGCCGATAGGTTCGCCGCTATCTCATTATCGCGGGTTGACGCTTCGGCGGGGCCTGCGTGCGCGGTCACCACGGCACTGATCGTGACTACTGCGCACAGCCAGGCGAGTTGCAGTCGGCGTCTAAGGTGCATGCTGGACAGGGTAGCGAGCGCGCCGGTTCCGTGACACGCCGAGGATATACAGCACGATTCCGCCGATGAGCCAGCAGATCAGCACGACGATCGGGTGGCGCAGTCCGTGTCCGTCGAAGAAGGTCACGTCGCGCAGGAGTGCGCCGGTCGCACCCGGCGGCAACAACTGTCCGAACGCACCCCACGGTCGGGGCAACATCTCCGGGGCACTCGCCAGACCGGAGAGGGGATTGCCGAGCAGGATAAGTGCGATCGCCGCGATGCCGATGCCCAGACCGCCGAGCAACTCCCGGAGCCCCAGGACGGCAAAGCATGTGGCGGCGATACCGAGCATCGCGGCCAACGAGGTGAGCAGGTAATTGCCGTCGAAGGTGGCGACGACGAACTGTTCGATCGCGACCACGGCGAGCCCGCCGACGACCGCGACACCCACCGCGGCCACGACGCGAGCTCCCGGGCGGTGGATTACGAGCATGATGACCATCGCGCTGATCCATCCGCCCAGTGCCAGCGGTAGGGCACCGGCGGCAAGCCCGGCGCCGTGCGGATCTTTCGCGGGGAAACCGCGGACGTCGATCGTGGTGGCGTGGCCGCCGGTGGTCGCGGCAACCTGTTGCCCTATCGACTCCACGATGGTTGCGACCGAGGCGCTCGCGGCGGTGGCGACCAGATTCGTCACCTCTCCGCGCGTCGAGATCACCACCGCGCCATACACTTTGCGATGCAAGATCGCCGCCCGCGCAGCGTCCGCGCTGCGGTATTTCGTGAAATCAATGGCGGAACCCGCATGTTCACGCAGGGTGGCCTCGACATCTTCGGCGGCGACCACTCCGACCGGGATGTGGTGCGGCGCAGAGCGGGCCGCCGGCAATGCGAACAGCACAATCAATAGCGCCAGGAGCGCTCCGGTTCCGAGGATCACTGCGATCAGTTTCCGGATCGGCGACGGCCCACCCACGGTGTCGATACTCATGACGGCACCCCCTGTTAGATACGGATCGTTTCTTAATGACACTAAGCGAATCAGATAAGATACGCAACGTATCGAAGGAGGTTGACTGTGACTCGTCGTCGACGTGGCCAGGAACTCGAAACCGACATCTTGCGGGCGGTGTCGCGCGAGATCGCCGAACGCGGATATACCGCCCTCACCTATGAAGGGGTGGCCGCCGCCGCGCAGACCAGCAAGCCAGTGCTCTACCGTCGATGGTCGAGCAAAGCCGAAATGGTCATGGCCGCAATGGTGAACGGCGCGCGAGACGCTTTAGTCCCCGCCGCCGACACGGGGTCGCTGCGGGGGGATCTGCACGATATGTTGCTGCGCGTACGTACGCGACTCGACGACCTCGGACCGCACACACTACGCGGCTTGCTCGCCGATCTTCCGCGCGAATCGACCGATACGGTCCGGACACTCATCGGCATCCAGGTGGAGGACATTCTCAGCCAGCTGCTCGACCGGGCACGTGTGCGCGGCGAGCTGGGCCCGTCCCCGTTACCCACCCGAGCGATGATGCTCCCGTTCGACCTTGCCCGCCACGAAATCATCATCGCCGGTGGACTCCCTGACGATGCCGTCGACGAAATTATCGATGTGTGCGTAATCCCGTTGTGGCGCACCCAGACCGGATGCGCCAACCGGTTATGAGGGATGCCGGCAGGCCCTCACTCCTGTGCGGACAGGATCGTCAGCTCGAAGACGAGGGTGTCACCCTTGTTGATACCTGCCTGCGGGTTTCCGTCGGGATAACCATCGTCCGAGGTCATCGCGACACCCACACTCGAACCGATGCGCTGGCCGACGATTGCCTTTTGGAACCCGGCGACCACTCCGCTTACCGGGAAGCTTTCGGGAGCACCGCGCTCGTAGCTGCTGTCGAATACTTGGCCGGTACGTCCGTCGACCCCGACATAGCAGACGCTCACCGTCGCCGACGCCGACACCTGCTCTCCGGTACCGGCCGAAAGGGTGTGTACCTGGGTCTCGGCTACCGAGAACGGTGTGGTCACAGCGATTTTCGGAGCGGTCGTCGCAGTCGAGCCGATAACACTGAGCTTGCCGGTGGCCCCGGCCAGTGTCCAGCCCGCAGCCACGGTGGCCGACGGCGCCGCGGTGGGGCACGACTGTGCGGTGTTACTCGGACGCTCTGCCGCGGAGCCGGAACTGCTTGAACCCGAATCAGATCCGCAGGCCCCGACGAGCGCGGATGCGGTCATGATGGCGGGCACAAAGAGGGTGTATCGAAGTTTCACGGACGCCTATCAACGTTGAAGTGGGCGATGGTTGGTTGACGCAGGGTGGAGCGGCCGGGACTACTGAAACACCGTCCCGGCCGCAACCGGGTATCAGCTGCCGAGGGCGGCGAGTGCGTCGTTGAAGGTCTTACTCGGCCGCATCACCGCCGACAACTTCTCAACGTCGGGCGCATAGTAACCACCGATGTCGACGGCCTGACCCTGCGCGTCATTGAGTTCCTTGACGATGGTGTCCTCGTTTGCGGCCAGCGTCGCCGCCAGCTCCGCGAACTGCGTGGCAAGCTCGACGTCCTCGGTCTGCGTGGCGAGTTCTTCGGCCCAGTAGGTGGCGAGGTAGAACTGGCTGCCCCGGTTGTCGAGTTCGCCGGTGGTGCGGGACGGACTCTTATTGGCCTCCAACAGCCGTCCGGTCGCCGCATCGAGCGTCTTGGCCAGAATCTTGGCCTTCGGATTGTCATATTTGCGGCCGAGATCCTCCAGGCTGACCGCCAGCGCCAGGAACTCACCGAGCGAATCCCAGCGGAGGTGATTCTCCTCAAGGAGTTGCTTGACGTGTTTGGGCGCCGATCCACCGGCTCCGGTTTCATAGAGACCGCCGCCGGCCATCAGCGGAACGATCGACAGCATCTTGGCGCTGGTTCCCAATTCCAAGATCGGAAACAGGTCGGTGAGGTAGTCACGCAGGATATTTCCGGTCGCGGAGATGGTGTCATTGCCGCGGATCAGCCGCTCCATCGTGTAGCGAATGGCCCGGACCTGGGACATGATCTGAATATCAAGCCCCTCGGTGTCGTGGTCTTTGAGGTACGTGCGGACCTTCTTAATCAGCTCGTTCTCGTGGGGGCGGTAGGGATCGAGCCAGAACACGACGGGCATCCCCGACTCGCGGGTGCGGGTAACGGCGAGTTTCACCCAGTCCCGGATAGGTGCATCCTTGACGATGCACATGCGCCAGATATCGCCCTCCTCGACGTTCTGGGTGAGGAGGATCTCCCCGGTCGCGTTGTCCACAAAGTTCGCCACGCCCGCCGCAGGCACCTCGAAAGTCTTGTCGTGCGAGCCGTACTCCTCGGCCTTCTGCGCCATCAGGCCCACGTTGGGTACGGTGCCCATCGTCGTCGGATCGAACTGGCCGTTGGTCTTGCAGAAGTTGACCATTTCCTGGTAGATCCGCGAGAAGGTCGACTCGGGGTTGACCGCCTTGGTGTCCTTGGGACGACCATCGGCGCCATACATTTTTCCACCGGCCCGAATCATGGCCGGCATCGACGCGTCGACGATCACATCGCTGGGCGAGTGGAAGTTCGAGATACCGCGCGCCGAATCGACCATCGCCAGTTCCGGTCGATGTTCGTGACATTTGTGCAGGTCATCGATGATCTCTTCCTTCTTCGACGCCGGCAGCTTATCGATCTTGGCGTAGAGATCGGAGAGTCCGTTGTTGACGTTGACGCCGAGCTCGTCGAACAGTTCGCCGTGCTTGGTGAAGGCCTCCTTGTAGAAGGTACGCACGGCGTGGCCGAACACGATGGGATGCGAGACGCGCATCATCGTCGCTTTGACGTGCAGCGAGAACATGACACCCGTCTCGTAGGCGTCTTGCATCTGCTCCTCGTAAAACTCGATGAGCGCCTTCTTGCTCATAAACATCGAATCGATGACATCGCCGTCGGTGAGTGAGATCTTCGGCTTGAGCACGATGGTCTCACCGGCGGAAGTGACGAGTTCCATCCGTACCTCGCGGTCGCCGTCGACGGTCAACGACTTCTCGCCGTGGTAGAAGTCGCCTTCCGTCATATGCGCGACATGCGTGCGCGACGCCATCGACCATCTGCCCATCGAATGGGGATGCTTGCGGGCGTACTCCTTCACCGCCCGCGGGGCGCGACGATCGGAGTTTCCTTCACGCAGAACGGGATTGACCGCACTACCGAGGCATTTTGTGTACCGGTCGCGTATTTGACGCTCGTCGTCGGTCTTCGGGTTATCCGGGAAGTCTGGGATGGCATAGCCCTTGCCCTGCAGTTCTTTGATGGCCGCGAGCAACTGGGGGACCGAGGCGCTGATATTGGGCAGCTTGATGATGTTGGTGTCGGGATCCTGGGTCAGTTCCCCGAGTTCGCTGAGGTTGTCGGGAACCTTCTGCTCATCGGTCAGAAAATCAGGGAACTCGGCGAGAATGCGAGCGGCCACCGAGATATCGCTGGTATCAACGGCGATGTTGGCGGCATCGGCAAACGTCCGGATGACGGGGAGGAAAGCGTAGGTCGCCAGCAGGGGCGCCTCGTCTGTCAGGGTGTAGATAATGGTCGGTTGCTTTTCGCTCATAACCTGCCTTCGCTCTCTAGTTCGGTCGCCCAACACATGGGTTTCGTATTCGGCTGCCGGCCACACGGGTCTGCGCGTCCAGCGTCAACCCTATTCCGTCGGCGATCGCGTTGTGTCACCCACTTGTGAAATGCCCCCTGCGCACCGCCCGGAGTGTGGTGCCGGTCACCGTGATGCCCTTGGCGGTGCAGTCAGTGCGGCATGGCAGACTACGTCGGGTCCTCGTGAGCCCGGCGAACCGTGAGGTGGCGATGGTGAATTCGAACCCCGCAGTCGCACAGCGCGCTGCCGGACGGCATGGCGTCGTATCTGGGACAGTCGTGTCCGGGACAGGAGGTCTGAAGTGAACGGGTCTGGAGTGAACAGATCAGGCGTCAACCCGACCGCACCGCAACCCGGGTTGACGTCGGCCGAAATGTGGGCGGCCAATCAGTCGATCCAACGATCTGCGGCCGTGCGCCTCTTCGCCGCTACAAACTGCGCGCTGTACGCGACACTGATGGAACGCCACCTCGACTTCGGTGCCCGGCTCAGCGAGATCGAACTGAGCACGCGCCTCGACCGGGATATGGCCGAGCTCGCGGTAACCGATCAGCCGTCGGGTCTGGACCTGATCAAGTCGTGGGCAAAACAGGGGTGGCTGCATCGCGTCACCGACGCGGCATCCGCTGACGCCCCGAACGTATGTTTTTTGACCACCGAGGCCCAGTCGGTGATCGACTACCTGCGACGCCTCCGTCGCTCCGACAGCGTCGCCACCGGCGGCTCCATCAACGGCGTGGCCGCGGGTCTGCGGCGGGTGGCGGCTCGGGTCACCGATAACCCGGACGAGATCCGGGCGGGCATCGAATATCAAATATCAGAACTCGATGCCGAACTCGCCGCGCTGGACGCGGGTGTACGGCCGCCGGCCGATCTGCGCGGCGCCGAGGACGAAGCCAAGGCGATCGCCTATCAAATGGAACAAATAATCACCGATATCGGACAATACGGCGCGATGCTCGATCGGATCACCACCGCACTCCTCGATGATCCCGGCGACTCTGACCTCGCCTACCGGGACCGCCAACGGCAACTCTTCGACGATTACGAGGCATTGTTGGAGTCGCCGCAGAGCGCCTCTTATCACGCATTCACCCAGATGATCCAGGACCCGACGCAACGGGCCCGGCTGATCGCCGATATCGACCTCGTCACGGCCCGGCTTACCGCTCTCGATCCCGGCCTACGCACCGTCATGGAAAATTTCTTCGTACTCATCAGCGCGCAGATGACCGAGGTCGGGCGCACCCGACAGCGATGCGCGCGTCGTATCCGACGATTTGTGGCAGCGGGCACACTTGAACAAAGCCGTGGGGTAGCGAGGCAACTCAATGAGGCATTGTCCACGGCTAACGAGATGCTCAAGACGTCCCTGGCCGACCGTCGGATCGGATATGAGCTGCCAGTGGCCACACCAACCGTGACATCGGTCGGTCGGCTGGCATTCGAGATCCGCGATCCCGCGCCGCCGGCGCCTGCTCGGCCCGCCGACGGCCGCGCCAATCTGGCATCCTTCGCATCACTGGCCGGGCAGGTCGATACCGTCGAACTCAGCCGGTTGGTCAATGACGCGCTCACCGCGGGCCCCGTGTCGCTGCCCGATGTCATCGGTGCGCTCGACGAGCCCTACCTTGCACATGTCATCGTGTTGTGGTCGTGGGCACTAGCCCAGCGCCAGCATGAGGCGACCGAGGCAGCCAGCACCGATCCTGCGGCTTCCAGGGTGGTGCGGTTCCGGTCCTTGGCCGGAGAAGACCGGGCGATCACCTTGCCCACATTGGTGTTTCGTGAACCGATCCCCAGCGGAACAGACTTGACAGATTCGTTCGACGCCGTGGAGGCCGACATCCGATGACGCGTACAGATACACCGTCGAGTACAGATACACCGTCGAGTACAGATACACCGGGTCGCGGCGGTGACGCCGCCACGACCGATTCCACCGCCGTCGCACCGCATCACACGCCACCAAGCGATGAATACTCGGGATACGACGACCTGCCGGCGGTAGGGCGCCGACCCCGCGACGAGGGGCCACGGGTCCCGCGGTTCGATGGCGATACCTCACAATTGCCCGACCGTGCGTGCTGGGCACTGCAGCATCTGCTCACCCGACGGCATATCAGCGGCGACCGGACACCCCAGGTGTGGGCGTGGGTCACCGAATATCAGGATCTGCTCAGAGTGCGGTTATCCGAGCTGGATCTGCGGCTGCGCCTATTCGATGAATTGCAGGTCGCCTTCGTTGAACAGGCGAGTTATGACTCGCGCTGGGGCAGAAAGATCCTTAAACGCGAAACCATCCAGACCTACGACGCGATCCTGGCCCTGCATCTGGCCAAGTATTTTCGCGCAGCCCGCGAGGAGACTGTGCTGATCACTCGCGAGGAGATCCACGAGATGTTCGCAGCGGTATCCAACACAATCGACCGCGATCTCGCACTGTTCGACAAACGGATCGAGCGCGCAATCGATAAGCTCACCGAACTCGACTTCCTGCGGGCCCAGCGCGATGACCACGACACCTTCACGGTGAGTCCGGTGATATCAGCGGTGATGACGGCGTCGGTGATCACCGACCTACAACGCCAATTCGAACAGTTCATCGGGGCCGGTGAGGAGGGTGCCGAATTCGACGACGCCCGCGGCGGCGGCGATCGCACCGATGAGTCCCAGAATGACACCGATGGCTATGACCTCGAAGGAGAACAGTGGTGAGCGAGCCGGCCGACCAGTACTACCTGTCCCGGCTGCAGTTGATCAACTGGGGGGTCTTCGACGGGTACCACTCCATTGGATTCAGTCCCGGCGGGGCGCTGATCACCGGCTCGTCAGGAAGCGGTAAATCCTCTCTGCTGGACGCTATTTCGCTGGCATTTCTGCCCGATCACCGGCGGAACTTCAACGCTTCGGGCGATACCACCGCGGCGGGTTCTTCTGGCGGTAGACGCACCGTCGGCAAGTACGTGCGTGGCGCGTGGGGTGAACGCCGCGATGCCACCGGCGCACATCGCGAAATCATGTACCTGCGCGGGAGCGGCCCGGCGTGGGCGGCGATCGCGGTCACCTACACCTCGACTTCCGGGGCGGCCATTACCGGACTGGTCCTCAAATGGCTCGGCGCAGGCAAACTCACCGATGCACACAGCGCCTATTTCATCCACGATGGTGACGTCGATATCGTCGAGGCGTGCAACGACTGGGCCGCAGCCAATTACAGTGCCGCCCGGTTCCGCGACCGCGGCTGGCAGGGCGGTCCGGGTGAGGGTAAGTATCTGTCAACGCTGTACTCCCTGATCGGCATCCGCGCTTCGGACGCCGCCCAGCAACTCCTTGGAAAAGCGAAGTCACTCAAAAGCGTTGGTGGTCTTGCACAGTTTGTGCGGGAGTTCATGCTCGATGAGCCGACGAGTATCGCCGGGATCTCCGACGCCCTTGAACAGATCGATCCGCTCGTCGAGGCCCGTGAGTTGCTCGACGTATCGCGTCGCAAACGCACCCTTCTCGGCGATATTGAGGCGCTGCAAGAGCGCTATGCGGCGGAGTCCGCCACCTTCTCGGTCCTCGATACGATCGAGCCCGAGGTGGTGCGCGCCTACGTCAACAATCTCAGATTGCGTAATGCGACACCGGAAGTCGAGGATCTCGACGATCAGATCGCGCGGATGGATAACGATCTGGCCGCCCTGACTGCACAACATGATCAGCTACGGCAAGACCACAGCCATCTGCTCACCCGGATCGCGACGTCTACGGGCGACCTCGCCCCGTTACAGGAGCAATTGGCCACGGCACAGAAGGCCGGCAATGAGGCATCTATCCGCCGGGCCAGTTACGAACACCGAGTCACCGCCCTCGGTTTTGCCGTTCCGGCGGTCGCGGAAGATTTTTGGGCACTGCGCGAAACGCTGATGGAGGAGGCAACCCGTATCGACAGCGTGCTCGACGCGGGCAAATCCCATTACGCGCAGACGCTGGCGACCGAGGTTGCCGCACGCGCGCAGCGCGACGCCGCCCAGGAGGAACTAGATCGGGTGCGCAGCGCTGGGTCGGCCTTGCCGCGCGCGGAACATGAGATGCGCCATATGATCGCCACGGCGTTGCAGATCGATGAGAATGACCTGCGATATGTGGCCGAGCTGGTCGAGCTGCACCCAGATGCCGAGCGGTGGCGGCTGGCGGTGGAAAAGGTACTGCGTCCGGCCGGGCTTCGCCTCCTCGTCCCGGATAGGTATTTCCGGTCCGCATTGAAATTTGTGAATGAGCATGACATGCGCGGGCGAATCCAGTTGCACCATGCCGAGAACCGGCCTGTACCGACAGCAGAGCCGGGCACCTTGGGTGCGATGCTGCGCGCGGCCGATCCCGAACATCCCTGTGCCAACGAGGCGTTGGCGATCGTGGCGTCCCTCGGCGGATATGTGTGCGTCGATAGCACGGCGGAATTTGTACATCACAGCCGTGCGGTAACTGACCGGGGACTCCGCAAGGATTCCGCCAAACTCGCAGTCAAGGATGATCGGCAACCACTGCGGCCGTCGCAGTACATCTTTGTGGGTAATGTCTCGGCGAAGATCGCCGCGCTGGCCGACGAGCTTGACCAAGAGAACCGGGCCTATGAGACCGCCCGCGCGGTCAGTGTCGAACTCGACCGTGACCGCACACAGAAGGAGCAGCGCCGCGATGCCTACCGGCGCATCTGTGAGCAATTCACCCAGTGGAGTGAGATCGATGTGGACTCGGCTGACGACCGCATCGATTCGTTGACCGAGCAATACGAATTGTTGATGGATGAGAATCCAGATACCGAAGCGCTGCAACGTAAATCCGAGGCGATCTGGGAACAGGTCCGGGGCGCCATTTCCCAGGCGGCGCTGGTGCGTGACAAGATCAGCATCCACGATCGTCGGCGCACCCAGCTGCTTGATCTGCTCGATCGACTGACACCGCAAGCGATCAGCGCGCATGCGGAGAGTTCTCTGGACCGATTCCATTCCGAAATCGCGGTTTCCCTCGACGTTTTGGCACCCGAGGCCTACCGTCAGGAGTTATTGAAGGCCGTTGGGCGCGAACGTGATCGGATGCGCGCCGATGCCCGGCGCTCACGTGATGAACTAACGCGCATCGTCAACGCCTACGACCAAGAATTCCCGGACGCCATTCCTAACGATAGCGATGATTTCGAGGAACGTTTACACGATTACGTCGCGCTGTGCCGCCGTATCGACGAACGCGAACTACCCGTCGCCTACGACCGGATGCGACGGCTTATCACCGAGCAGGCTCCGGGTGCGATCTTGAGCCTGCATATGGCGGCCGAGGCCGAGGAACGCAGAATCTTGGAGCAGATCGACCGGGTTAATACCGGTCTGGGTGCTGTGGCGTTCAATCGCAATACTCGTCTGCGGTTGTGTCCTGGACGAAAAAATCTGCCGGCGGTCGCCGAGCTCACCGAAAAGGCCCGCGATATTTCGCAGCGCACCACAGCGGTCAGTTTCGGTGACGACCAAGCCATCCTCGAACAATATTCCGATATTCTGCTCCTGCGCGAACGGTTGTCGGGGGCGACACCTGAGGACCGGCAGTGGACCCGCGATGCACTCGACGTGCGCAACCGATTCGACTTCTACTGCGAGGAGCGTGATGCGCGCAGCGGTGAGACGATTCGCACGTATAGCAACGCCGGTGACAATTCCGGCGGTGAGCAGGAGAAGCTGATGGCGTTCTGCCTCGCCGGCGCCTTGAGTTTCAACCTGGCCAGCCCCAACGATGCGAGCAACCGTCCTATCTTCGCGCAGCTGATGCTCGATGAGGCGTTTTCGAAATCCGATCCGCAGTTCGCCCAGCAGGCACTGGCCGCGTTCAGGAAGTTCGGGTTCCAGTTGATCATCGTGGCGACTGTGCAGAATACGAGCACAATCCAGCCCTATATCGACAACGTCGTGATGGTATCCAAGTCCGAGGATGCCGATAACCGGCCGGTGGCCACGGCCATCTCGACGTCGATCCAGTCGTTCTCAGATTTGCGCCGCACCGGCAGCGGCCGGCTGCCGGTGTAATGACCGTCATCACCCCGACCCCGCTGACGAATCGCCACGACCGTCGTCGGATCCGCCAGCGGGCGGGGGGTGAGTACGGAATTACTTCGCGTAGTCGTAAAAGCCTTTTCCGGACTTCTTCCCGAGATAGCCGGCCTCAACCATCCGCTTAAGCAGGGGCGGCGGCGCTAGATGCGTCTCGCGGAACTCGGAGTACAGCGATTCGGCGACGTCGAGCACAACGTCAAGACCCACTTGGTCGCACAGCGTGAGCGGGCCCATCGGGTGCGCACATCCCTTGACCATGCCGGCGTCGATGTCTTCCTTGGCCGCGTACCCGCTTTCGTACATTCGAATCGCGCTCACCAAATAGGGGATGAGTAGTGCGTTCACCACGAAACCACCACGGTCACCGGCGGTGATGGTGTGCTTGCCGAGATGATCGCGGGCGTAGGTCGTGACGGCGTCGATGGCCTCGGGTGAACTCGCCAGGCTTGAGATGATCTCCACGAGCGGCATCACCGGGACCGGGTTGAAGAAGTGGACACCCACGACGCGGCTGGGATCGGCAACATCCTTGGCTATGCGGATGATCGGTATCGAGGAGGTGTTCGTCGCCAGGATCGCCTCCGGCGCAGTGACTTTGTCGAGTTCTGCGAAGAATCCGATCTTGAGGGACTCGATCTCGGGAAGAGCTTCGATCACCAGCTCACGATCGCCGAAATCGGCGATCGTGGTGGTCAGCCGCAGCCGGTCCAGTGCCTGCGCAGCTTCGTCGGCAGTGATCTTCGCCTTCGATACCGCGCGGCCCAGTGACTTCTCGATCCGGGTCCGGGCCGCGTCGGCGGCGATATCGTCACGTTCGAGGACAAGTACGTCATCACCGGCCCGGACGGCGACCTCGGCGATACCGGCGCCCATTGTGCCGCCGCCAACCACTCCGAGAAGTGTCATTGCAACCCCTTCGATGCTCGATTGATGAATCGTCGCAAGCCTAGACGTTGGAAGCAGCAACGGGGGTAGCAGGGGAGTCGGTGACCCTTTACTACCCGAAGTCCGCCACAAACTCGTCGATCCGTGAAAGATAATCCGCGCGCTGCTCGGCACTGATCCACGATGCACGAAACGAATTGCGCGCCAACTGAATTACCTGATCAGTGGAAAGTTTCGCATACTCCGCGAAAGCGAGGTGGGTGTCGGCGACATAAGCGCCGAAGTAAGCAGGATCATCGCTGTTGATTGTCACCGCTATTCCGCGGTCGAGTAGGTGGAGAATCTCACTGGATTTCATGTCATCGGTCACAAAGCTGTTGGATACCGGACAACTGGTGAAACCGAGGTCCCGCCGCAACGCTTCGTCCACGAGTGCCGGATCCTCGACGATATTGGTGCCGTGGTCGATCCGGTCGACGCCAATGTCCTCGATCGCCTGCCGGATATGTTCGATGCTGTTGAGCTGGTCGATATCGCAGTGCATGGTCAGGTGTAGCCCGGCAGCGCGGGCCCGGGCGAACACGTCGGCGAACTTCGCCGGGGGATTGTCGCGCTCGTCAGAGTCCAGGCCCACACCGATCACCCAACTGGTGAACTCTGCGGAGGCCAGCAGCGTATCGAGTGTCGCGGCGGCCGACGTCTGATCACCGTCAGCGGGTAGATCGCGCAGGAAACACATGATCAGTGCGGCGTCCACGCCAAGGTCGGCAGCATCGACGGCGGCGCGATGATATCCGCGGATGACGTCGGCGAACGGCACGCCGCGGGTGGTGTGGGCCTGCGGGTCAAAGAACATTTCGACGTGCACTACGCCGTCGTCGGCGGCCTTTCCTAGGTACGCCCACGCAAGGTCGTAAAAGTCTTGTTCGGTCTGCAGCACCTGCATAGCGGGGTAGTAGACGGCCAGGAAACTTGCCAGTGAATCAAAGACATAGCTGGCACGGATCTCATCGATACTCTTCTGGCCGAGGTCAACGCCATTGCGTTCGGCAAGGATCAGTTTCAGTTCTGGTTCGAGTGTTCCCTCAAGATGCACGTGCAATTCCGCTTTGGGGATGTCGGTAACAAAAGCGTGGGTCGGGGTTTCGGGTGCGGCCATCGAGTCAGCGTACGGCCACGACGGATCTGACGCGGGTCGAGCGTGTTCACACCGAGGACGCATCGGTGGCGCTGTGCTCAGATCATGTCGTTGCGGTTGAGCCAGCGCATCACCGGCCATCCGATGGCGACGGGCAACCAGCAGGTCAGCACTCGATACAGGAGTACCGCGGGCACCGAGATACCCGACGGCATGCCGAAGGCGGCGAGTCCGCCGATGAGCGCGGCCTCCACCGCACCGACTCCGCCGGGCGTCGGTGCCGCGGACGCCAGTGTCCCGCCGATCATCGTCACCACCGTGACGGTGACGAACGACGTATCGCCGCCGAATGCCTCAACGCTCGCCCATAATGCCAGTGCCGCACCTAATGTGGTGGCAGCGCAACCAATCACGATGATCGCGAGACGTTTAGGTTCGTGTGCGAGCTTGGCCAGGTCGGTCACTACTTCGCCGATTTTGGGTCGCACCGCAGTGGCAAGCCAGTGTCGTAACTTCGGCACGAATAAGAAGATTCCGACCGCACCGAGAAGCAGACCGGCGATCAAATACAGCACGGTCGTCGACGGCACGAGGTGGGAGAGGTTGGCTGATGTTCCAGCCAGCGTGGTAAAGCAGATCAACAACAACACGTGAACGATGACCTGCACCGTCTGCTGCAAAGCAACGGCGGTGGTGGCGCGCACCCCGCCGAGTCCGGCTTTCTGCAGGAATCGGGTACTGAGTGCGAGTCCACCGACACCTGCGGGAGTAGTTGTGGCGGCGAAGGTATTCGCGAACTGCATCAGTGTCAAATTGCCAAATCCAACGAATTCATTGGCACATGCCCACAGGCCTGCTGCGGCCCCTACGTAGGTCATCATCGACACCACTAACCCCAGCAGCGCCCAACACCAGTTCACCGTCCGCAGTTCACTGAAAAAGGTTGGCACGGTGCTGATGAACGGATACGCGACGTAAACCAGCGCGACGAGTAGCACGAGCTGGATAACTTGATTACGAGTGAAGCGGGTGATCGTTTCCGGAGCGATCATCGACGCACCGGTTTGTTTCCGGATCTCTTCACGAGCCGCTTTGAGCACCGCGGCCGGTTCGTTAAGCGGATCCTGAATCCGTCTGGGCAGTGCCGACCTGGTGAGTCGGCCGGAAGCGGTGAGTATCGCGTCTTCGCCGAATGCGCTCAGCGCAGCGGCGACTGCCGACTGGGCGCCGTACACGCTACTTGTCGTGGCCAGGAGCGAGGCGATATCCGACTGCATGGCAACATCGGTCGCACCGAACTGTGCATATCTGAAACCGCCGAAGTAGACCTGCCCGGCGTCAACGGTGATCTCCTGGGCCTGCAGGTCCCCATGTGTGATTCCCGCGTCATGCAGGGCGTGCAGGGCCTGCCAGACGTCGACCACCGATACTTTCTCCGCGCACCGATCCAGCGCGATACCGCGGGCGGGCGTATGTGCGTAAAAGGCCCATCCGAAATCAAGCGATGCGACGACCAACGCGGTGGCATTGGCCAGTTGTATTTTGTCGATGGCCAACGCCAGCAGGCCCCGGTGTTCTACCGCCCGGTGAACCGACAATTGCAGTGGAGCGGTCTCCCGACTACGCAGCCGGATCTTGTTCCAAAATTGCCGGATCGCACCCGCACTGCGCTGGTTGGGTCCATAGAGGTCGATGATCACTGGAGCATCGCCGCCGTGGTGGGCGGTCAGTAGCAGGTGACTGGCACCGGCTAGCCGGACCACGGTGAGGCGTTCCACCGGTATACCGCGGCGCACCAGCGTGCGCACCATCGCTTCGAGCGGCACTGCCAGCGCCGGAGTGCCCACCACCCACACGACCAGCGCGCCGACGAGCCATCCGGTGGCCAGGCCAAGCACGGCCCGGGCCGGTACCACCGCACTCACCACCAGATGGATCGGCACGAATGCGAGGAGCAACGTCCACCATCGCAACCGCCATCCGGCCGGCAACCAGGGTCCCGACACGGTGAGTACGGCGGCGAGCATCGCGATCCACCGCGGATCATCGAGGAATTGCGATAGCACCGAATCCAATCGTTGGCCGCGATCGAAATGCCAACGCGGAGGAGCTATTCCGTTCTCCGTAATGGAGAGGGAGAGAAAACTGATCACCGCGGCGGCCGCATAGGCCCATAACATCCGCCAGCGCCGAGTGGTGAGCAACGCCACGAGCACCACGAAGGGCAACGCAAATATGGCGATCCCGTAGATCAGATACACCAGATCCGATTGTGCGGGCGTGAGGAAATCAACGATGCCGGAGATCGATTTTTCCAGCGGATCCCAGTCACCCCGAGTGATCAGTGACACGACGATCACGATCAACACGACAAGCGCCGCGATCACGACACGGATGATGTCACTGGTGCGTCGGGCCAGCGGTTGCAGGAGATTGCCTGACACCGCGACTTCGCGTCCGTCTACGTCCATAGCTATGTTTACCGCGCGGGAACCACCTTCCCGTTCACGGTGACCTCTACCTGATCAGTGGCCGAGTTCCAGGTGATCTTGCCGTGTTCGAAGGTGGACTGCTTAACACCGCCCTCGTCGGTTTCGTCGCTGGTCGATACGCCGAGAGGCCCTTGTGAACCGCCGTTCCCGTCGGCCGCGGGAGTGCCGTCGGCAGCGCGTTTGACGTTCCAGGCGTCCCGAATCTTGCCCCAGGTGATATATGCCGGGGTGGCGGCGTCAGCGTCCTTCGCGGTGATCACACCACCCGCAAATTGCTGGAAGACAACGCCATTCGATCCGGTTCCCGACGCGTCTGCACCCGATTTCGGCGCACCGAGCGCAGTCTTCTGCTGCTGCGTCGCTGCCTGGTACTTGGCAGCAATCGGACCCGTCAGCGTCACTTTGGTGCCGTCGGCGGCGGTCAGCTCGACCGAACCGCTCCCCGCCGACGCGCCCGAAGCAGCCGAAGCCGTATCACCAGGCATCGGCATAGTCATCGATGCCGCCGCCGATGCCGATTCGGATCCCGACGACGAACTGGTGTTGTCGTCGCTGCAACCTGCGACGATCACGGTAGCGATGACGACCGCTGCTGCTGCCGCGGTTCGCCGTATCACCCGCTTACGAACGGACAACTTCATGAGATCCCCTTCGCTGGCGTCAGGCCGTGCGGTCACGCATACGCGGTACCGTGTTCGACCATAACAATTTGTTCTAGCGAACGTGCTGTTGCAGAGATAACAATTCCGCTGGGGGAGGTGTCTATCACTTCGACGTAGCAGTCAGTTTCGGTGTCATGCCGACGGCAGTGATCGCACCCACCAGCGCAATCGCCGCCAGCACCCACCACGCCTGTTCGAATACACGGTGCGCGACGGTATATCCCGTCGGCGCGCCCAGAATCGCGACGAGCAGGCTGACGCCGAGCGCCAGGCCCATCTGCCTGCTCATATTCACCACGGCGGCACCCGTCGCAGACTGGTACGCGGGTAGATCTGCCGTTGCCGACGCCAGGATCGAGGGCAACGCCAACCCCACACCAATGCCGCCGATGATCCAGCCCGGTAGAAACTCGCCTGCATAGTTGGGCGTCTGCGAAACAGATAATGCGATGATCGCGATGCCCAGACCGAAGAGGACGCATCCCGCGGACACGATGGCTCCCACACGGATCCGAGCGCTGAGCCGCTGCGCGACGGCCGCGAAAATCGGCACCAGCAGTGGTCCGGTCGACACCGCGAAGCCGGTCTTGATCGCCGAGTAACCCCATACCTGCGTCAGCCACAAGATATTGGCGAGCAGCACACCGCCGAAGGGAATGGAGAACAGCAGGGCGGTCACGTTCGCGAACGAGAACGCCCGAACCTTCAGTAGCGCCGCATCGATAACAGGTTCAGGATGGCGCGCTGAGCTCACCACAAACCCGACGAAAGCACCGACGGCCACCACCCAGGCAAGCACAATCCGCGTGTCAGTCCACCCCCAGCTGTGGCCTTCAACAAGCCCGAGGGTCAGTGCACCGATCGAGACCGCAAGCAGTGCCGCTCCCAGTAGGTCGGGCATCCTCGTTTCAATTGCGCTCCGCGATCGCGTGAGTACTTTAGCCCCGGCCAGCAACGCGCCGATACCCACCGGCACATTCACCAGGAACACCCACCGCCACGATGCTTCCACCAGCAGTCCGCCCACGGCAGGACCCAGCGCAGCGGCGAGTGCACCGGTGGCCGCCCAGATTCGCACCGATCGTGCGCGCACCGCTGCGGGCATGGTCGATACGACAAGACCGAGACTCGCCGGGGTCAGGATTGCCGCTCCGGCCGCCTGACTCACACGGAATGCGACGAGCCACCAAATGCCTTGTGCACCAGCACAAGCAGCACTTGATGCGGTGAAGATCGCGAGACCGATGAGAAATCCGCCTTTGCGGCCGTAGCGGTCGACGATGCGTCCCGCGGGCACGAGCAGCGCCGCGAAGATGATTGTGTAGGCATTCAACACCCAGGACAATTCCGATAGTCCGGCGCCGGGAAAATCGCGCCCGATGTGGTCAAATGCCACGTTGACGATGAACACATCGAGGCTCGCCATGAATGCGGCCAGCGATACAACTCCAAGCACCAGACCGTGCCGGGTATTCCCAAGTGATGCGTCATGTGAGGTGAGTTGATTGGCGTTCATTACGCGGCCCACCCCAGCACACGTCGACTCTGGCGTGCCGTAGCCAGGAGCCGTCCGGAATCATCTCGTAACGTGGTGTCGTCGACCGACCAACCACCCGACGTCGACACATTGCGCGTATGCACGAGAACAGGTTTGGGAGCCTGATCTAGGTGAGCAGCGGTGAAATGTATCGAGAAGGCAATGGTCGGTGCCGCTAGCGGGGCGGTGAGGACGGGGAACACCGCCGGCGGCAGGCAATCGGCCAACAACGCCAGATATGCCGGATCGAGGGCGATCGGTGCGATTGTCGATACCCAGGCCCGCATCCATGCGTCTGTCGAGCCACTCAGCGGCAGCGGCCCATCGGTGGGGCGAACATCGATATGTTGGCCAAGCGACACGAGTTCGGTGGGGATCATGAATCTCGCGCAGTCCTGCGGCGCTCTAATCGCTTCCGTTGACACATCGTGAACGTCGGCCAAAGAGGGCGGGCCCACATGACCAAGGGTCACCGACGCATGTGCCACTTCCCGAGACCCCTGGGCGACTATCACCTCAACGACCCGCGTGCGGCTTCCTCCCTTCGGCGAATGTGGAGTAAAGGTGATTTCCTCGTCATTTGCCTGACCGAAGAACCGCAGGTCGACGGCGAGAACCGTCGAGTCCGACGCCATGGTGGATGCCGCATGGACGACCAACGCGGCGATCACCCCACCGTGTGGGCCCGACCATCCCCACCATGAACGGTCGATGGCGGCGACGAACGCACCGCCATCCAGCGGTCGGGCCGCGCATGTCTCGGCCACCACGGAACTAGTTAGTTGTTTCATGCAACGCACTAAAACACTTTGAGTTGCTTCACGCAACCCTCTAGTGTTGTCGGTATGCGTCGCGCCACCTTCACGAACATGAATTGTTCAGTCGCCCAGAGTCTGGAAATCATCGGCGAATGGTGGACATTGCTGATCATCCGCGACGCGCTCTTCGGCGTTACCCGATTCGATGACTTCTCCACCCGGCTCGGGATAGCCCGCAACGTGCTGACCACGCGCCTCGACACTCTCATCGAGAACGGGGTGATGGTGAAGGAGCCGTACCAGGACAAACCGGTCCGATATGACTACCGCCTCACCGACAAGGGCCGGGATCTGTGGCCAGTATTGGTCGCGCTGCGGCAATGGGGCGACCAATGGGTGATCGACGGTCAGCCTCCGGTCATTATCAGCCACCGCGCCTGCGGCCACACAATTAATGTCGAACCCGCCTGCTCGGCCTGCGGCGAGCACCTCGACGGCAATTCGTTACGAATCCTGCCCGGCCCGGGCGCCACCGACGACACACCGTTACCGCCGAGGTGAAGCCCCCAGCCGCACGCTACTCATCGCCGATCGCATCCAAGGTCGGCATATAACTGCGGTGCACGAGACTTCAGCACCAAAGAAATAACCACACCCAATGCGGCGGCAACGATCAGCAGGCCCGGTAACAGCCAGCCGACAACGCCGCCGGAGCCACCGCCGCCGACCGAATCAACGAGCACCCGGGTGTTCACGATGCCGTAGATGAGAACAACAGTGAGCGCGACACCGGAAAGCAGTGGAGCGATCACGCTACGCCACATATTCTTCTCGACGCCCCGGCGCCGCAGGAAGAAGGCGGCGATCGCGAATGACGTCGTTGCCATCAGCGCGATCACCCCGAGCACGCCGAGATTCATCAGCCAGGCGTACAGCGCAAACTTCGGATCTAGACCAACCAGTGCGAACAAGACAACCACAACACCGGCAATAACCGACTGCGCCACGGACCCCATGTGCGGGCTACTGTGGGACGAATGCACCCGGCCCGTCCACGCAGGCAGCAGACCATCGCGCCCGAGTGAGTACGTGTGCCGCGCTACCACGTTGTGAAACGCTAGGGCTGCCGAAAATACGCTGGTGATGAATAGTATCCGCACGACGATGGTAAGTCTGGGGTCAATGTAAGAATTGAAGAGTTCAAATAGGAATGTTGTCGGCGCGGACAGTCTGCCGATAACTCCCTCGACCTGAGTCGCACCCGCCCCATTGACCATCAGAAATGTCACCAGACTGTACACAGCACCGATGATGAGCACAGACAAAAATATGGCACGCGGCACAGTGGATGCAGGATCTTTGGTTTCCTCGCTATAAACCGTCACCGATTCGAAGCCAACAAATGATGCGAAACAGAATATCGCGGTTACCGGTAGAGATCCGGCCGTGAGGGCACTCGGTGTGAGCGGCGCAATACTGAGCGACGTGGTGCCGAAATCGCCACCCTTGAGGGCGATCACGATAGCCAGGACGACAATCGCCAGGAACTGCGCCGCAACCAGCAGGAATGCCACTTTTACCGAAAGCACGATGCGCCGGTAGCCCAGAACTGCGACGCAGGCAATCCCCAGCAAGGCAAAGACCCACCAATTCACGTACACATCTAATTCATTGGTGAGGAACTCGGTGACAGCCGATCCGAATAGGCCCCACAGTGCGATCTGTATGGCGTTATAGCTGAGCAACGCAAGATATGCTGCGGCGACGCCGAACTGCTGACGCAGACCGCGGCATACATAGGAGTACAAGGCCCCGGAATTGGCGCCATGACGGGCCATCGTCGCGTACCCGATACTGAACACAACCAACGCAATGGTAACCACGATGTACGCGCCGGGAACCCCGGAACCAACACCGAACAACATGGCCACGGACGCACCGCCCGCCATCGCGGCAAGCGGTGCGACCGCAGAGATCGCCAGAAATGTGATGCCTAATACACCCAGGCCACCTCTCCGTAGCGGATATCGCCGGCGCACGGAAATAGTGCCCTTATCCACCGAATTCTCAGTGGTCATCGGTAGCCGACCATATTGCCACAGTGATAGCGCACATAACACAAGCTACCAGACTATTTCGCGGATAAACCGCGACCATAACGCGGGCTACGAATAGTTATTCGTGGCAGCAGGATTCGCCATTAGCGGATTGCGCAGCGGTTTCACAGTGTGCCGCCGACGCCGGAACGTCCAGCGTGGGGTTACGGTCAAAGAACCCGACGGGCTTCAGCGTGAAGCCGGTGTAGTCAACCGGCATGATGGGCCAATCTTCGGGCCGCGGGTAGTGCGTGAGGCCAAAGCTGTGCCAGACAACGATATCCGCATCTTCGACCACACGGTCGCCCTCCACAAAACTGGGCAAACCCGACCCGCCCGGATGCTGATTCACCAAATCCCCTGCGGCATATAGTTCCTCGGGATCAAACGACGTAACCCACAGATGCTTGGTCGCAAAGTTGGCGCGCTTGGCCACCGACGATGCAGGATCAGCCAGCAGTGTTTGTCGCCCCTCCGGCAATAGCGCGTAGGCAACCGGATGTCCGAGGCGATTGGTCACCGACGGGTTGGTGATGTGCCAGACACGGCCGACACTGTTGTCGGCGTCGCGTTGCGCCTGCGCTTCGGTACGCAACACCGTCTTCGATAACGTGAAGGCGTTTCCGTGCGGATTTCCCTCACCTATCGGCACCCGGACACTCTGCAGTTCTTCAACACTGTTGCGCACACCATCGACCATCATGTCGAGCCGCGCACTGAAAAGATGCTGGTGATACGGCGCGCCGAGTCCAGGGGCGATTTCGGACGCGTACGGATAGTCGTTACCCGGATATGCAGAGGTGAACACAATTCCGGTTGCCTTCACCTCGAACTGGATCGTGCCATCGAGGTAGAGATACCAAAAGAAACCGTAATCATAGTTGCCGACGGTGGTAAAGAAGGAGATCACCAGTCGGCGCTGACGCCGGGTCTCATTGGATCCGGCCCACAGGTCGGTGTGCTTCCAGAGAACGCCGTAATCCTCCTCATGCATGCACACCGCGTTGCGCAACGTGCGCGGAGAGCCTGTCTCGTCGGCGATGATCGCGTCGAAGTAGGTGATGTCACCGACGCAGTCGCAGCCGAGTTCGAGCGCGTTGGCGTACCGTCCGACGAGGTACTCACCGGTGTCGAAGTAGTTCTGCCACGACCGCACCGGCGACGGATCACCGTAGGGGACCACCATCTCCGATATCGATGCGCGATGGATGATCGGGCGGGTCCGGCCACCATCCGCAAATCCGATCTGGTGCAGGACGAGCCCTTCGCGGGCATCGAAACCCACACGAAAACTCCACTTTTCCCACTCGACATGGTTGCCGGTAACGGTGAAGCTCGGCCCTTGCGGCTGCGTGATGTCTATTGGACGCTGGGTAGTGCGCAGCGGACCAGTGACCTCTGGGTCGGCGAAGTTGCCTGATTCCTGCGGGATCGGCACCACCCCGGTATCAAGAATCTGCAGCACTTCCCGCGACAGCACATCCACGAACGCGACAAGTCCGTCAATGGGGTGGGCCCACGCGTGATCGGTGGGTTTCGGCTGCACAAATGCCAAGCCACGTAAAATACGACGTCCTTGTTCTCCCGGGTAATCGAAGACTCCCGCCGAAAGCGGGGCGACGCGGACCTGGGCGACGTCCAAGTTGCGAGCGGCCAGGGCGGCGAGCCAGCCGGGATCGGTGGAAAGAATTTCCTCGACGAGAGCGAACTCCTCATCGAGCACCGGTACCTGTCCATCCGATCCGGTGTCGAGAACGCGATGCGACAACACCTTTCGGTCAGTGACGGAGACCGTGGCATCGATGGATTCGGCCTTAACCGGGTCCAGCAACATCGCCCGGAACGTACGTTGCACCACAGGTACGGCATCGCCGTACAAGTCGTCTTTCGACGGTTCAATGAGCCCTACGTATACGAAACGGCTGTCAGTAGTGGTGATACCGGCATCGGCAAGAATGGTGCGGACGTCCTCGATCTCCGCAGCAGTGGGCATAGACAGGGGATGAGTCACAGTGTCGGGACTTACAGCCATCGGATGCTCCGTTCAAGATGTTGTACCGCAACGGGAATCGTTTTCCCTACGAACGTTGGAAATAGTAGGAGGAGGTTGTTTCAATGGTGTTACGTGCCATGCCTCGTAATCTGTAACGTACTGATGGCGTGCCCACTGGCGATGCAGGCAAGCGTGGCACAACAGGAAGGAACGGCAGAGAAGGGACGACAGGCGTGCCGAAGGTAGTCGATCATGACGAACGGCGCCGGGAGATCATCGCGGTAGTGTGGCGGCTGATCGCCACCCGTGGAATCAGCTCGGTGAGCATGCGGATGATCGCCGAGGAAGCCGGCTACGCCAACGGGGTGCTGAGTTACTACTTCGCTAATAAGGCAGAGGTTATTCGGCAGGCGTATGAACATGTGTGGCTCGCCACCAACCAGCGCGTCGCGTTGTTGATGGGCGAGGCACGCGGGCTGTCTGCGTTACGAATCCTCTGCCACGAAATCATGCCCCGCACCGAAGAGACCCTGCTGGAAGCCCGAATCGCCACCACACTGTGGGAGCACGCGATGTATGACCCGGTGATGAAGCAGGTCAACGCGCACTGCATGCACACATGGCGGCTACAGATCGTCGAATACCTCGATCAGGCCGTCGCCGAGGGCGAAGTTGGATCGCGAGACACCGCCCTTGCCGCCGACGCGCTGCTGACCCTATTGATGGGTATGCAGGTGATGGCCGTACTCACCCCCGATGTGTTCACGCCATCTCGCCAAGATGACATGTTCGAGCAGTGGCTCAACGAGTTACGGGCTGCCAGGTAGGCTTATCGCCGCCTTCGCTGCCACCCTCTCCGCATTGACCCGGTCTGTATCCCAACCCAATTCGGCTCCAGCCAATTGCGCCATCGCGGCGAGGTCGGCGTCGGCGGGTAGACCGACGGTCCCAATTCCGGTGCGCCGCAGCAACAGATCGGTCAGATTGCGCGGGGATTCATGGCGTGCCGAGTACACCACCGCGGCCAACGGCACACCGTCATCGGTGACCGCCCGCGCGAGTTCCGGCCGTTGCGCGGCCAGGTCTGCCACCGCCCCCGCATCGGGTCCGTACATCGTGGCGATGATGTCCGTGCTGGTCGTACTCAACGTCCCGGCTCGAACGGGAGACTCGGCGATCGGAGCACACCCGGTGAGCAATGTTTTGGCTGTCGCACTGGGTCGAGCCGGGAGATCGTGGGCGCGTACGAGTGAGTCAACCACTTTCTGGGCAAATGCCCGAGAAGTCGTGTACTTGCCGCCCGACGCCGAAACGATTCCGGCTAGCCCGTCGGCCCGGTGATCAACGAGTTCCGAAGCACGACTGGCGTTATAGGTATCTTCTCCGGCCTGGTCGGTCAGTGGACGTAGGCCACCATAGGCGGCCAGGACATCACCAATATCGAGTGTTACCGGCAGCTTCGAGGACACATTGATCGCCGCGATGAAGTCCTCTATCGAGGCACGCGTGAGCCGCCAATCCGCCACCGCGCCGTGATAGGCCGTCTCGGTCGGACCGATGAGGCTCAATCCCCGCCACGGAGCAAAGCTGAAGTGACTATGCCCCGAGACGGTGAGCACCATGGTGGGCGAGAGTTCGCGGGTGACGAGGTAGATACCCTCGGAGCGGACGGCGGGCTCCGGTCCGGCGAGCGCACGGGTCAGCGGACTGGCGGCTAGCACGTCACGAACCCACGGACCGGTGGCGTTGACGGTAATGGCGGCCCGAATCTCGCCCTGCGAGTTGGTGAGCTCATCGCGAACGTGTGCACCGACAACCTGCCCGGTCGCGCCGATGATGGTCTCGACGGCGACGCCGTTGGCCAACAGCGCCCCATGTGTCTGCGCACTGCGCAGGAACGCCAGTGTCAGGCGTTCGGGGAATGCCATAACGGCATCGTGAAACAGGGCACCGGAATTGAGCTCGGGGAGTCCGCGACGAACAAGTTCGTCATGATCGAGTACGCGGTGGCGTGGGATGTGTTTACTCGCATCGGGAATCCGATTGCGGTCAGCCGAGAGGAGATCATAAACACTAAGTCCCACCCGCTCGACGAGTCCCGGCTCGGGGAGGACCATGCCGATCGGGTCGACGAGATTCGGGGCGATCGACATCAGGGTGCGCCGTTCGGCCAGCGATTCACGCACCAACCGGATATTGAATTGTTTGAGGTAGCGCAGTCCGCCGTGGATGAGTTTGCCGGTCGCCGCCGACGTGGCGCCGCCGAAGTCGGATTTCTCCACCAATGCCACACTCAGACCGCGGCTGGCGGACTCGTAAGCGATTGCCGCACCGGTAATTCCGCCGCCGATCACCAATACGTCGACCGTCGTGGTGATATTTCCGAAGTTGTGTCGCACCATCGCGGTGGGTGTTGACATCAGTGTTCCCCTCGGGCGCCGGCACGGATCAGCGTCAGCAGATGATCGCGTTCACTGTCCACGTTGAGCCATCCCAGTCGTAAGATGCGCGCGGCGGTCATCCACTGTTCGGTTGCAGCGCTGTCCATTCCGGTGATCCGCCGGTACTCGCGCAAATAAAATCCGAGCATGATCCGGCGGACCGACTGATAAAGAACCTTCTGGAAGGCGGAAATTCCGGGGAAGAGTTCAGCCTCGGTGAACAGCAGACAGGTTGCGGCTACGTCGGCGGCCGGATGTCCCGATGCGGTGGACTGCCAGTCGATCGTTGCAGTGGCATCGTTGTGTTCAAAGACATTAAGCGGATGAAAGTCAAGGTGTAGTACCGAGTCGCCGCCGGGCAAACTCTGCAGGTAACGACGCAGGGCCGCTCGGTCTGTTTCCGAAAGCGGTGCGAGCGGTCCGGTATCGAGTAGATCGGTCGCCACATCGCGGATATCACGAAAATCGCTACTGTGCGTGGCATGGATGGCCGCGTGTTCACGCGCAAGTATCCGGCCCACCGCTGGGATCAGATAGGGCCGCTTTTCGGCAACGGTCGTCAGCGCATCGCCAGTCACTCGATCGAATGCGACGCCCCGACGCCCATCATCGAGCACAACTTCGCCGTAGCATCGGATCGGGGTGATACCCAAGGCGTATGCGGTGACGGAATCATGGACTTCCTTCTCGATTGTCCCCGAGGGAGCGGTTGGCTTGAGTACCTTGATGATCTGTCCGGGCACCCATTCGAAAATATCGCTGGTACGTCCGGTGGCGATCTCCGCACCTAATGTCGGCGTCATGTGGTCGCGCTCCGCGACGAATCGGACTCGGTATTCTCGTGGGCTACTGCGCCTTTGGCACCGTAGCTGATGCGCAAAGCATGTTCGACCACACCTAGCTGCTGAGCTTCATTGAGCGTCCGTGGAGTTCCAATGGACGCCGCACGCCAGAAGAGTTCGCATAGCCATTCGAGGAGTTCGGCATTCTCTACCGCCTTGTCGAGGGTTGGACCGAGGGTAACCGCGCCATGATTAGCCATCAGCGCGGCTAGTTTTCCCGCCAAAGCGTCGTGCACCGCCTCGGCGAGCGCGGCGGTCCCAAAGGTGGCAAAGGGAGCTACTCGCAGTGAACCACCAAGCAATAGTTGCTGATAGTGAATTACCGGCAATTCGTCGATCACCGTCGACAATGCCGTGGCAATGGGGGAGTGGGTATGAACCACCGCCGTCATACTCGTGAATTGGGCTGCATGGTAGACGCCAAGATGAAGCTCAAGTTCAGAGCTGGGTGCCCATTCACCTGCGAGAATCTCCCCATCGAGGGAAACGACGGAGACGTCTTCCGGTGCGGCACTGGCCAGATCCGCACCGGTGGCGGTAATGGCCACCCGATCACCGTCACGGGCACTGACGTTCCCCGCCGTACCAATGAATAGTCCAGCCGCACCCAGCCGGCGTGACGCGGCAGCAACGCGTTCACGTAGCAACACCAGCGATGTGTCGTCACTCACAACAAAAGAGTGCGGCTTCAGCAAACCAAAGTCAAGTTTGGTTTTGCTCTCTTCACGCGCATATACAGTCCATCGCACCCCGTTAAGCTGACCGAATGGACCCAGTACCCGATGACTTCACGACGGTGCCGCTGCGGCGGGTCCCTACTCAGATACGCTCTCGCGAAAAGGTAAGCCGAGCCCTTGCCGCCGCCGATGACATCGCCTCCCGCGAAGGTGTCGAGGCACTTACCCTGACTCGGGTCGCAGCCGCCGCAGGCCTATCGGTGGGCGCGTTACACCAGTACCTGCCCGATCGGGATGCCATCGTCACAGCACTCATCTCGCGCTATCACGAACGTATCGAAACCGCAATGGACGATGTCATCGCACGGCTGGCCGTCGAGACCGTCGAGGATCCGATAGCACAAGTCATCGGCCAGATCGCCGCCATCTACACCCAGGAACGCGCGGTGCGGATCCTGCGTGCGGCGTCAACGCAGCCGGGCTCAGCGGGGCGCGCACATAAAGATCGCATGGCCAAGCGTGTGCAACAGCTCATGGAAGTCTGCGGCGTCACCCGCTGTGACCATGTATCAGCCCGAACGGTTTTCGTCGCCGCAGACGCCCTTATGCACGAAGCATTCGGTTGCGCCGACGGACCGAATACGGCGTTACTCACCGAACTCGAAGTCATGGTGCGTGCCTATATCGAACGGCCGTAGCGCCACTGGCCAGGGCTGAGCGCGTAACGGCTGGGCGACTACCGTTTCGTCAACGAGGTAGGGACGAGGTATATTCCCGACAATTTGCCCAATTTGTAGTCAGGAGAGATGAATTCGGTGGTACCGATCATTAGTGGCAACACATCGGCACTGCGCATCAAGGCTTTCTCTCCTTCAATCCACGGAGCGCAATCGCTACCTGGAGCAACCGCGCCCTCCTCGACGGCTTTGTTGTACCCCGCGTTGGTGATCGCACTGAAATTCGTCCCGCGCGGCGGCAACGTGCCGCTGAAAAGCGACGGTCTGGGCAGGCTCGCACCGAAACCGATCAGGCTGACATCCCACCGGGAATTGTCGAAGAGAGCATTGGTTGCTGCAGATCCCGATCGTGGGTCAATCGAAACATCGATGCCGGCTCCAGCCCACGTGCTGCGAATGTATTCCATTCCGGCAGCGGCAATATCATCATTGATGACGTGAACGCTCAACCGCTTTCCGCCTTTTTGCCACACGCCGTCGGGCCCTTTTGACCATCCGTCCGCGGTGAGGGTTGTCGCCGCCGCAGTCACACCGCCGGTAGGCAGCGAGTCCGCAAGCTTACCTGCGGCGGAGCACACCGCATTCGCTCCCGTGATAGAGGTTGCACCGGTGCCGCCAACGGGATCGGTGACTGCCGCGAAACTCTTGGGCGAGAGCAATTGTGACAGCGCACGACGTACCGCCGTATCCGCGGTGATATAGCCGGGGCGATGGTTGAAGAACAGCGCCGTCGTAGGAAGTGTCCATGCAAGAACCGACGGATCGCCAACTGCTTTGGCCCGCTTGCCCGCAGCACCACCGAGCAACGCTATGTCTCCCTGCCCACTTGACATCAGGTTCGCCATGGTGTCTTCGTTGGCGACAAACCTAATTGTGACCGTCTTCGGTATAGCGTTACTGGTTGAGGCACCATTGATACCCCACGTATATCCGTCACGGCGCGACATCACGTAGGTGTCGCCCGTGGTGGCCTTCGTCAGCACATAAGGCCCCGTCCCTGCTGACTTCGTGTTGAGCTTCGACGGATCGTCAAGCCCCGAATCGCAGACCAGCCCCGGGCCATCAGCGAGTTTCTGCTGAAGGAAGGCAACTGGACTGGGAAAATCAATGTCGACGGACTTCTTGTCCGCACCTAGCGCGACGGTGTAGTCGTAACTACCGAGGAACTGCGCCGTCAGCGGAGCGGCCGTTTTGGGATCCTTCATCCGCTCAAGATTGCGCACAACTGTCGCAGCGGTAAACGGAGCGCCGTCACTGCAGGTGATGCCATCCTTGATGACGAAATGAGCTTTCGTAGGAGTAATGTTCCACGAGCTTGCGACATTGGAGACAGCTCCGCCCGTCGTACCGTCAAGGCCAATCAGCTTGTCATACAGGAATGCCTGCACGACACGTGAGTACGCTTCCGAGGCCAACGCCGGATCAAGGCTGGTAAACCCTTGCGGCAACAGGATTGTGGCCGAATCGGAACTGTTTCCACCGCCCGATGGCGGCGCACAGGCGGCTAAGCCGATTACGGCACTGACCGTGACCCCCGCAAGGGAAGCTACACGCGAGATTCTGGACATCGATATTTCTCCTGGTTATCGAGAACGAATGGTTCGGGATTCGACGGCCGGTGGGATAGTTCAACGCCACCCACGGGATGTCACACACAATTTCAACGCTGAGTCGTAGGTATCAACAGTGTATGTACATGCACCGTCAGTCCGCAGTCCGCCTCAAAATCGTTAACCATCTCGAAACAGCAAGGCCAAACGAGCATTAGGCACTCGATCGGGTGCAACCAGAAACGTCAGTGACATACACATGAAACAATACTGGTTCAACATATTGTTGAATCTAACAACGGCGCCCGCCATCGACACTGTGCGTGCGCCCCGCCCGGCAGGAGGAAGCGTGAGCGTTGCTGACATACGCAACACGCCGGTTTGCGAACCCGACCGACCACAACACACGCATACGACAGAGAATCGGTCTCCGTGGGCCGGATTCTTACTCCGTAGAGCGACGTCATTCCTCGTATCACTGTGGGTGATAGTCACTTTAGTGTTCTTCTTGTCTCGCGCCCTCGGTGGCGACGCGGTGCGACAAACAGCGGGCATCAATGCGACTCCGGAGTATCTCGCGAACCGACGCGCACAGCTCGGCCTCGACGATCCACTACTCGTTCAGTACCAGACATTCTTGAAGCGCATCTTCACACTCAACTTCGGCGAGTCGATCTCCACACACGAATCAGCGATGGCCCTCGTCTCCGACAGGCTGCCCTACACTAGCCAGCTCGGGATCTATGCATTTGCCCTCACCGTGGTAATCGCTATACCACTGGGAATGATGGTTGCGGTGCGATCCGCACGCAAAAGCGGAAGTGCACAACCTGTCTGGTTTCACACGACGACAGGATTTCTCGCCTCCATCCCCGACTTCCTGATAGCAATCGTTCTCATCGCCATCTTTGCCATAGGACTCAAACTCCTACCACCGGCCGGCGGCACGGGTTTTCGCGCCTTCGTGCTACCAGTCATTACACTCGCGGTGGGACTCGTTGCCACGCTCAGTCGAATCGTGGCGACCGAAACCTCTCGCGTACTACAGGAGGAATACATTCGAGCCGCCAAATCCATGCGCATCAGTCAGGCACGCCTGTATCGCAAATACCTTCTACCTAATGTCATTACCGCAACGATAACGTACTCGGGCGTGATCCTGGCGAACGTCCTAGGTGGCACGATCATCACCGAAACAGTCTTCGCATGGCCTGGAATCGGTAGTCTCACAATACAATCTATTCAATCGCTGGACTACCCCGTGCTGGAGGCCACGGTCTTCATCATCGCGATGATCTCATTGGGGGTCACTTTCGTGGTCGATGTGGTCCTCGCGTTCATTGATCCAGCGTCCCTTATCCTGAGGAGCTGAACCACATGTCCAAACCACGGGATAATACCGGCGAGGTCCGATCCTGGTATTGGCACGCAGTATCCACCGCGACCGGACTCATATCGCTGATATCAGTCGCGGTACTCGTTATCGTGGCGGTGGTGGTGCCACCGATATTCACAGACCGGGCAAGCCGAATCAATCCAAGTCAAGCGCGCCTCACCCCGAGCGTCACCCATGTGTTTGGAACCGATGATCTTGGTCGCGATTTACTTCTCCGAGTATTAGTAGGGACACGCGATTCGATCATGTACACCGCTGGTGCGGTGGTAATTTCGACTGCCATCGGCATGGCGTTCGGTCTCACCGCTGCCGTACTCGGACACCGTGCGCGACAAGTCATGTTCCAGCTATCAGCCACCGCAACCGCATTTCCTGCCATCTTACTCGCCGTGCTCATCGGAACATTGATCGGGCGATCTGGTTTTGCGGCCATGGTCGGTCTTGCGATTGCCGGAGCACCCCAGATCGCACGCCTCACCATGACACTAGCTACAGTGACAGGATCATCCGACGCGGTAACGGCAGCCCGGACATTTGGCGTATCGTCTTCGCGAATTCTCTTTCGTTACATACTCCCTGAGATCGCCGAACCCGTTGCTACGTTGGCCATCCTCAACGCCGGGAGTTATCTGGTCGCCCTTGCTGCCTTGAGCTTCGTCGGCATCGGAGTACAGCCACCCGGATGGGACTGGGGGCAACTCATGAATGGCGCGCTCGCACATATCTACGAAACCCCATCAGCCGTCATCGGCCCAAGCCTAGCGATCATTGTTGCCGGCGTATCGATCAACGTGTTGGGGGAGACCCTCGCTCAAGGCATCGATCCGAAGCAGCGACTGATCAGTCACCGACGGCGACGTATTCAGACATCCGACACCCGCGCCCGAGCCATAAACACGAGCGCGCAGTTACCTCCGATCAGTGACTCCATCGCAATCAGCATCGACAATCTGCGGATTGCAACGGCCGGCGTCGAACGGCGCGAACTTGTTCACGGGATATCGATCCGTATCAATAGGGGCGAACGCGTTGGCATCGTCGGCGAGTCAGGCTCTGGTAAGAGCCTCACTCTCTCAGCAATGGCGGGGCTGCTCCCAGGTGGGCTCGCCGCACACAGTCAACGCCACACATTTCTCGGTCAAGACCTCACTGATTATTCGTCAGATAAAATGGATGATATATTCGGCGACCACTTATCAATGGTATTCCAAGATCCCATGAATACGTTAAATCCCGCCTTGACAGTGGGTTCGATCATGGCAGACAAACTTCGCGCCCACAGCACACTGGGGAAGTCTGAAATACGCGCTAGGTCAATAACCGCGTTGACCGCCGTGGGAATCGATAACGCCGCGGATAAACTGACACGTCACCCGCACGAACTCTCCGGCGGGCAGCGCCAACGAGTGATGATCGCCATCGCCCTGCTTGGTGACACAGAGGTGCTTTTGGCCGACGAACCGACCACCGCACTTGACGTGTCCGTGCAGGCACAGATTGCCGAGCTATTACTCGATGTCAGCGCGACACGGAATATGGCCCTTGTGCTCGTGTCGCATGACCTCGCCCTTGTCAGCGAGATATGCGATCGGATCATCGTCATGTATCAAGGACACGTCGTCGAGGACGGTTCGACTGAGCACATACTGACCACTCCACAGCATCCCTATACCCGGCTATTGCTGGCGTCGGCGCCCGCCGACCCCAGAGCACACATTGCTGAGGCAACCACGGCGTTACGTGAGACGGTAGAGGTGAGTTCACTATGACTACGTTGAGCGCTAAGGACATCCACCTGTCGTACGGTCGCGGACGAAACAAGGTTCACGCGCTCAGCGGCGTCTCGCTGTCGATTACCACGGGCCGTTCCGTCGGGATCGCCGGCGAATCGGGCAGCGGTAAATCCACGCTGGCGCGGGTGCTCCTGGGCGCCAGCACTCCCGACGAGGGGAGTGTCACTATCGACGGAGAGCCGTTACTGTCACTCCCGGCACGCGGGCCGAACTCCAGAGCCCGGCGGGTGCAGATGATTTACCAAAATCCAGGGTCGTCATTGAACCAGCGAATGACTGTCGGCGATACCCTCCTGGAGGCACTCAATGCCAACCGGCACGGGGTTGACGCCGACAAGGAAGTTCGTGATGTGCTCGACTTCGTGGGCCTTGAGAGTGCTGCGCAGCGACGTTATCCCTTCCAGTTTTCCGGTGGACAGAAGCAGCGGATAGCGATCGCACGAGCGTTGATAGTCAAGCCACAGGCATTGATCTGTGATGAGCCCACCAGTGCGCTGGACGTCAGCGTCCAAGCATCGATCATGCTCCTCTTGAAGGAGGTGCGACAGCAGACCGGCTTGGCATTGGCAGTCATCACCCATAATCTCGACGTTGTGCACTACCTCTGTGATGATGTCGCCATCATGCGCCACGGCAAGATCGTGGAGTGCGGTCCGACCTCCGCGGTATTCGACAATCCGCAGGACGGATACACCCGCACACTCATCGGTTCGCTGCCGCGATTCTCCCATGTGCCATTCAGCGGAATAGCGCCAGCCCAACGGCCACGCCCCGGGGATCTGGCTGCGCTACGACAAGCCGCTGACACAATGGTTGCCACACATTCACCGAATCTCACCGAGAACCCATGACATCAGAAACAGAAGACGACATCACTGACGCCGACTTTGGCTCTGCAGCTCTCACCCGGCAAGAGTCCATCTTGCACTTCAGTGCCGAAGAAGTCGCCTATGCTCGTCTCGTCACTGAAATCGTCGCGCCGATCATCAGCTCCCTCGCGCGGGCACTATCACCGAGAACCGAAGTCCTTCTTCATGATCTCACTCAAGTGCCTAATTCTATCGTTGCCATCGCACAACCCATTACCGGCCGTTCAGTCGGTGGACCACCAACCGATCTCGGATTGCTCACCTTTGCCGGCGGTCGGGTCGAAGACATGATCGGCTACAAGACGGAGGCGGCCGGTTCCGTCATGCGCTCTTCGAGCATGTTTTTCCGAACCAGGAGTGGACGGGCCGTGGCATGTCTGTGTATCAACGCTGAAATCAGCGAACTCCTTAGGATTCAACAATTTATTTCGACAATGACGGCTATGGATGCTGACGAAGCTGATGGGCCGAAGGAAACATTTCCTGACTCTGTGGAGACACTTGCAGATGGCGTGCTGGAACAGGCTGTCCAGTCGGTCGGTATACCGGTTCACCTAATGAAAAAACCACATAAAGTAACGGTGGTAAAAGAGCTTGAGAGGCGCGGATTCTTTGCTCTCAAAGAATCCGTTGATCTGGCAGCCAAACGACTCGATGTCACCCGCTATACAATCTACAACTATCTCAACGAGTTGCAGGCAGATTAAGTAAAGCCCGCGTGCTGCTAGAGTCAACCACCTGCCACTTCACCTCCGTGCATGAACATATCGGTGCAATAGTGGTCTCCACACCTTAATTCAGATCAAACCTCTTGACGCACAGCCCTACTCGCATGATGGAGAAGAATCAGTGGTTAACGATTTTTTGACCAGAGGTGGAGAGTTTGTCGGACCACCCCGAGAGTGGTTTCTCACGGATGACTGGTTCACCCGCGACATCAATGTCATCTTCAGGCCTCGATGGATGCTGGCCGGGCATCTACTTGAGCTTACTGCAACGAATACCTACATCACCTACCGGCTCGCAGATGAAGAGGTGTTGATCCGAAAGGATCAACACGGAAATATTCGCGCTTATCACAACGTGTGCACACACCGCGGTGCTCAACTCTGTCCGTCGGGTAGTGGAAAAATGGGGCGGCGCATTACCTGTCCCTACCATAGCTGGACGTTCGATCCCTCCGACGGAAGGCTCACATCAGCACCCGCGATGCACGAATCGTTCGATAAATCTCACTGGGGTCTGCGTTCCGTCCATGTCGAGGTCTGGATGGGATTAATATTTGTGTGTCTGTCTGAGAATCGGCCGGCATCCTTGTCTACGCTGTTCGGCGATGGATTTTTTGGTGGATACGATTTATCGCGCCTGAAGATCGCGGCCAAACAGTCAACGATCGTCGAGGCCAATTGGAAGGTTGTAGTAGAAAACGACAAGGAATGCTATCACTGTCAAGCCAATCACCCCCAATTAGTGAAAGTTCAAGACTGGAAAATCGCCGGGACCACCGAAGGTCAGTTTGACGCGGTAATTTCCGATGGTCGACTAGGGAATTTAGACGTTCAGACATTTGGCAGTCCAAACACTCTCAACACCGTTGAAAACCGACGCGTGTGCAAGATTCCACTCCCGCGTACGGATCACGCCCCCGAGCCCGACGCTTACGCGATGGGATGGTTTCCCGGGTTAACCATGGGCATGGCGAGGGACTATGGAAAAATAATGTCTCCGAAACCCATCAGTGCAAGTAAAACCGAGGTGACCGTGTACTGGTTTGTTTCCGAGGACGCTGAGGAATACCGCGACTACGAGGTCGAGGGTGTCAAAGAGTTCTGGGGATTGACATACGCCCAGGATAAAGAAATCTGCGAGAACGTACAAAAAGGCATGGCAATGAGGTCCTACCAGCCAGGACCCTTTAACCGGCTTCACCAAGCAGGGCAAGCGGGCTTCTATGCACGCTATGTCGCTGAAATTCTGACCAATAATAGTGATTATGGGCGCTCTGCAGACTACAGATCTCGCGCGATGTGACACGTCCCGTTCAATTTCTCGCGACAAGAAACGTATATGAAACGCGACGGAAATAATCGTCCTTCAACATTATGTTGAACACATCAACACAACGAACTCTATCGTGGAGGCGCACCCTTGCCAGGGTAAGCGTCAGTGTTATAGACCGTTTGATGCTACTCACAGCTAGGAGAATTAGCTATGCCCGAAACAATTTCTGATCGCACCGCCAAAGGGCCGTATTCGACCATTATGCGTGCCGGTAACTTAGTATTTCTTTCCGGCCAAGGTGGTCTTGATCCTAATTCTGGCACCCTTGAATCACCAGGAATCGAATCAGAGACACGCCAGACGTTGCGAAATATTGAGGCGCTCCTACACGAGGCTGGTTGCGAGATGCGCGACTTGGTACAAGTTACTTGCTATCTCACCGACATTAACGAGTGGCCCCTCATGAATGAGGTATATGCGGAGGCACTTGGGCCAGACGTCCGTCCTACTAGAACTGCGGTGGAGGTTTCTTCGTTACCTCTGGGCCTGAGTATCGAGATGACTTGTATCGCACACCGTCCCGACCATTTGACTAGTCAATAAAATTTAATATAAATCGATTACCCAAAACAAGAAAGGACACAATCCATGTGGGATCAGCACTGTTGCCTTCCATTGAAACCGTCAGCATCCATCGCGGGAGTCGAGCGTTATGTGGGTGTTGAACGGGCATTTATGTCGATCAATGTAGGCTACGCCCCTCACGATAGTCACCAATCCATTGCGATGCTACGGAATTTTAAGGCGCAACTAGATGCAACAGATACGCACTGTTACACAGGAACAGTGGAGGATATTGACAATGCCAACTTGCGCGGTCAAGTTGCGGTCGCGTTTGACCTAGAGGATTCGAATCCGCTGGACGGTGATCTGCGTAATGTCGCCGTATTTTATGATCTTGGCGTCCGCACGTTACTGCCCACCTATAACTACCAGAATCGCGCGGGTTCAGGTTGCATGGATTCCACCGACCACGGTCTGACAGCCTACGGACGAGACCTTGTCCGGGAGATGAATGAGGTTGGCATGATCGTTGACGCCACCCACTGCAGCGAACGCGCGTCGTTCGATCTGATCGAATGCTCACGCACTCCCGTTATATTTTCGCACACGGGAATGTCGGCGGTACGGGACAACCAAAGAAATATTAGCGATGCACAAGCCCGAGCGTGCGCTGAATCTGGCGGTGTAGTGGGAATATTCGGCATTGGTATATTCATCGGAGATAACGATTCATCTCTTGAGACAATGGTTCGCCATATCGACCATGCCGTGTCCGTAGTCGGGCCCGATCACGTAGGCATTGGTAGCGATTACTCTTTCGATCTCGACGACATCAATGTCGAACTTAAGCAGAACGCTAACCTATTTCCCGAATGGATGAGGAAGTATGACCATGTCGAGATGGTCGCCCCGGAAAAATATCTCAAGGTAGGTGATTCACTACGAGAACTGGGGTACTCGGAGTCTGATATCGAGAAAATAACCGACGGAAATTTTCGTCGAATTGCCACGCAGGTGTGGCGAAAATAGTGGAACTCCACATATGTGAAATATTCATATATGTGAATTAAGTGAATTAACTAACCCTTAAGTACGAACGTAGGGGTAAAGTTACGGTCATTGAGCGCAGCCCGACTAGCGCTAAACGCATCGATCGGATGTATCGAACTTCCGGTTATCACCAGATCTGCGAGAATCTCACCTATAAGTCCAGCGAATTTTGCAGCATGACCTGCGCCAAATCCGACGATGATACGGGATTTTCCGGGCCAGTAGTCAAGAATAAACTCCCGGTCCGGGGGCATATCGTATACACATGTCTTAGAGTATAGTTCGCGTTGGTACGCAGTAGGTAGTTTATCCTTCACAAATTCAATTAATAGGTCTGTCTCTTCGCGGATTGGCGTAAATGATCGAGTACTGTGCGTCACGAACCTCCCGGTGACATCACGTGAGACCTTCACTGCGACTTCGCCATAGACAGGAAATCCGTAAAACATGGTTTGCCCATGCCAAACCCATAGTGGAAACTTGCCGATAGCATAGTCCTTCAGGTTTTTCGGAACCAGGTACGCAACCTGTTCCTGGCTGATCGTGGTCGACCATATTTGTCCCATGGGTTTGAGGAGCTGGTCAGCCCAGGACGCCGTACACAACACGACCTTATTAGCCGTATAAGTCTCGGCAGAGGTAATAATTTTTACGCCGTCGGAGTTTTCTTCAATTGCGATAACAGGCGTATTTTCCTTAAAAGTAACTCCGTTCGACTGTGCTAGTGCTATGTGAGTCTGGCATGCTCGCCGAATATCGAGTATTCCCGAATCTTTTTGATAGGTAGCGTTTACCTGACCTTCAGTAATATTCCACTGTGGCCAACGGTCAACAAGATCCTGCTTGTTCAGCTTTTCAAAATCATGCCCATTTTCGATAAGTGTCTTGCGATATCCCTCAACGGACTCCACGCCGTCTGTGCCTTCTATTGCAATATCAAGGCCGCCCGTCTTCCACACTATCTGTTGGCCGGACTCCCGCTCAAGCTGCGCCCAATTGTCATACGATGCCTGAGTAAGACGCCCATATGTGCTGCTGTGGTAGCTGTGCCGAATGATCCGGGAATGATCCTCTGAACCACCTTTACTATGACCAAGAGCGAACTGCTCAAGCACCAAAACGCTCGTCTGACCCTGTTTGGATAGCCAGTATGCGGTTGCGGTGCCCAATGCTCCGGCCCCGACAACAATGGTGTCGAAACTATTGGTGCTCATAAAGTTCCTTCTTCTTTTTGACAACATGAACGGAACGTTGAAATACGTGGTCCCCCAACGTATTTGCGCAAGATTAATTAACCTAATTAACAGCGTGATGCATACTGCAATTCCAGGCCATCGACAGGTGTTGGGAAAATAGTGCACGATTTCACACGGTTGTCGAAAAGCGTGCCCGTTATTACCGTTTAATCCGGCTTTTCGTTGAGTTCGCAGTGAGTTGAATGCTTCCCAACCTGACCGTGCACCGGCACGGTTGACCAGTCGGTCAACACGTACTCACTCAGGATGCAAGGAGCTATGGATGTCTAGCAACCGAGGTGCCGACGGTGTCGGCAGGCAAGTGGAGGCCATCTCGCTGCGAATCCCGGACGAAGACAAGCGTCACCTTCGCGGAAATCTCGGCCCGGTGGCAATCGTCGCGATGGTCCTGGCGGCAGCCGCACCACTCGGCGTGATCGGTGGTCCGGTGCCGCTGGCGATCGCTACCGGTAACGGCGCGGGCTTTCCTGCAACGTATGTCATCGCGACCGTGGTCTTACTCCTGTTCGCGGTCGGTTTTACCGCGATGACGCCGTTCGTTCGTCAGGCGGGCGCGTTCTTCTCCTACGTTCAAACAGGACTCGGACATCGCCCGGCTATCGGCACCGCATTCGTCGCCGTGATTACGTACGCGGCGATGGAGACTGCCGTGTACGGGCTTCTCGGTCCACAGCTGAACTCCATTTCCGATCTCTTCGGTGGGCCCACGCTGCCTTGGTGGGTATGGGCGATCGCCGGATTCGTGGTCGTGACCTACCTGGGATACCGCAACGTCGAGTTGTCCAGCCGCGTGTTAGGTGTGTTGCTACTCGCTGAAATTCTCATCATCGTCGTGCTCGACGCCGTTATTATCGGCCGGGGCGGCGCGCACGGCCTGTCCACCGGGATCGTCAATCCCACGGCGATCACCTCCGGTGCACCCGGTATCGGACTGCTCTTCGCGATCATCTCCTTCCTCGGTTTCGAGGCGACTGCCATCTTCCGCGATGAAGCCCGCGACCCTGACCGCACAATCCCGCGTGCGACGTATGCCGCACTGCTCGTTATCGGCGTCTTCTACACTGTCTCAAGCTGGGCACTTATCTCCGCGTGGGGAGATGCGGAATCAGTCACGGCCGCTACCAAATCCGGCGGCACCATGCTCGTCGATACCGCCCAGAAGTACCTGGGCACCGTCAGCGCCGATATCATTCAGATTCTTTTTGTCACCAGCTTATTCGCCTGCATCCTTTCTTTTCACAACGTGGTTTCGCGCTACCTGTTCGCTCTGTCCAACGAGGGCTATCTACCGGTTCGCTTTGGCACACCGCACCCGCGCCACGGATCACCGCACGTCGCGTCGCTAGCACTCTCCGCAGTCATCGTCGTTCTGGTTCTCGTCGCGGTGGTGGCCGATCTCGATCCCGCGATCGAGTTTTATACCTGGCTCTCCGGTATTACAACCGTCGGAGTTCTTGTTCTGCTAATCCTGACCAGCGCAGCAGTTCTCGTCTACTTCGCCAAGGACACGCACGGTATTTCTCGCTGGCGGGTCACCGTAGCGCCTGCCGCAGGGTTGATCGGCGTGGTGGCATTTTTCGGTTTGATCCTCGCCAACTTGAGCAGTCTGGTCGGCGGCTCGTCGGTACTTGCCGCTGTGATCGTTGCTAGTTTACTTGCGACGTTCGGAGTAGGTTGGTTCGCCGCGGGCCGATCCGCACACCTCGAGCGAATCGAGCGCCTTGTATGACTGACATCAACTCCACAGCTTTCTCGTTTGTCCCCTTCACCGCCAGGAGCGAGCAGGAGCAACGGATTATCACCGAGTACATCGAGTCTGGCGCCGGAGATGGCGGCACGGTGCGCGCGAATGAGGCTGCGTGGTCCAGATTTTCGATCATCCCGCGGGTGCTGCGGACCAGCGGTCTGGGGGATACCACGGTGCGGTTGCTTGGCCAGTCGTGGGCGTCTCCGGTTGTGGTGGCACCATCGATCGGTCACGGATTCTTCGCCGCCGATGCCGAGGTCGCCACCGCCCGAGCTGCCGTGGCGGCGGGTTCGCCAGTTGCGCTCTCACACGGCGCGGCTGCCGCGATTGAAGACGTGGCACAGATCGCCAGCCCTTACCTGCAGCAGGTCTACGTTCCCAAAGACCGTGCGGCAGTCGTGCCGTTTATCGAGCGTAGCGCGGCCGCCGGCGCCGCTGCGTTCCTCATCACGGTGGATAACCAGGCTCCGGGTGGCCACGCGCCATACCGGACCAATGCGCATTCGCTGGTCAATGCGCTTATCCGGGATACGGCCAGCCGTGGCATCGAGTCCGGCCTCGCTAATGACCTGTCGATCCGTGATATCGAATGGTTCGCATCACTGACAGATGTTCCCATACTCGCTAAAGGTGTTCTCGATGCGCGCGACGCCCGAGACATCGTCAATGCGGGGGCCGCAGGGGTAGTTGTGTCCAATCACGGTGGGCGCCAGGTGGAGAGATCGGTCACCGCCGCCGACGTGCTGGCAGATATCCGGGCCGCCGTCGGGCCGGAGAGCATCCTCCTCGCGGATGGCGGCATCCGTCGACCTAGCGACGTATTCGTTGCCTTGGCGCTCGGCGCCGACGCGGTACTGGTCGGCAGGCCAGTGTTGCGGGCACTTCAGCACGGAGGAGAACAAGCGTTGACGAAATATCTGCGGGAAATACGCGACGATCTCGCCGAACTACTCGCTAGCGCTGGGCGACAAAGCCTTTCCGATATTGGATCGGATGCGATCAGACTCACATGAATCGCCTGCCGGTGACAGTCAGGTAACCACTCGGGGTGCCAGCATGTCGAGCGCATCCGCCACGCTCACCCGTCGGTAAGTTTCGACGATTTCGCCGTCATCGTTCGTCAGTACCTCTCGCGACGCGCGAACAGCCGGCAGGTAGTCGACTAGTCCGTTGAGAAGCTCACTGCGGCGTTCGTCGTCTTTATCGGGTATCGAAATTTGATTCGGTAATTGTCCGGTGCGCCACCGTTCGGGGCTCAACGTCATGGTCACGTTGGCCTGTGAGGAGGAACCCGTTGCGCGAATTTCCACGTCTGATTGTGATGTTCTTCCCGTCGCGGAATAAACGATTGCCGTGGTAATCCGGTCGAGCGCGGATGCCGGCTCTTTGAAATAATGTTCGACTGCGACGCGCGGATGATCAGGCACGATCAAACGCGTTATCCCTCGGTCGTTGATGTCTGCCAACACATCTGGTGCCGATCCGGTCACTTCGACTTCCTTTCGTGGTGGAAAGAAGTCAAAATAACGATAGTTACCCCAGTAACCTCCCACATGGAAGATAAAGAACTCAGGATATATAGGATTCTCTTTACTCCGGCGCTGCGGCCGGTGATCGAAGAATGCTGTTATCGCGAGCTGAATGAGGTTGGCGGCGCCAACCGCCCCGAACGGCGACGTCACGACCACACCGAGCCGATCATGGTCGTTCCAGTCGGGAAAAATGTCCTCGCGTGCTGCGTGCTGGCCGTCAACGATGACGTCGAACATGCCGGCACGAAGCTGGACTGCTGTATGCATCGGCTGACGTCCCTCCGGCTCCCTATAGTTGCGAGACTCCGGATCGAGGTTACCGCCATGGCGATCGCTCCCGCAGTTTAAATCACGGTCACGTGCGCTCAATCACGGTCATCATTGCCCAGTGGAAGCGCGGGCGACGAGTCGGGGCTGGAACAGAATATGCTGCGGCGATGACGTCAGTGATCGGTTCGCCTCATCGACCAACAGGTCGATGGCCCGCGCTCCGAGTTGTCTGCTGGGCTGACTGATCGATGACAGCGGCACAACAGCAGACTGAGCAAAGTCGATGTCGTCATAGCCGATGAGCGCAACATCGTCGGGGACGGACACGTCGCCAAGCATCGTCAGCGCCTGCAGGACACCCATCGCAAGCAGATCGTTGGCACAGAACACGCCATCGGGCCGGTCCGCCAACGGGCGCGCCCGGATCTCCTCACCTGCGGCCCGTCCCGCGAGCACACTGAGCGACTCGGTGCCAATCACCTCAAGAGCTGCGCCGGGCACGTTCTCGATAGCCTGACGCGCACCCTGTAGCCGGTCTGCCACCTGACGCAGCCCTGCCGGTCCGCCAATGAACGCGATGCGACGCCGTCCGATGTCGCACAGATGACCGCACGCCAGCTCACCGCCGGCGACGTCATCGACAGCAACGGAAGGAAACGGTGTGTCGAAGCCGTTGCGATCAACGAGCACCACCGGTGTTCCGCGTTGTTGCAGGGCTTCCAGCCGACCCAAATCATCACTGGCAGGCGCGACCAGAAGACCGAAAACCCGCTGCTCGTCGAATGCTTCGATGTAGGTGTTCTCGCGTACAGCATCATCATCGGAGGTGCCCAGTAGCAGGGTGAGATGGTTGTCAGAAGCCTGGCGTTCGGCAGCACGAGCAAGATCAGTGAAGAACGGGTTGCCCACATCGAGCACGATCAACCCCACGCACCTCGAACGTCCGGCCTTGAGCTGACGAGCGGCGTCGTTACGAACGAAACCGAGCTCGACGATCGCCCTGTGGACCCGCTCGGCAGTCGCCGGAGCGACTTTTTGAGGACTGTTGAGCACATTCGAGACAGTGCCGATCGACACGGAGGCGGCGATCGCGACATCGCGCATACTCGCCGCCATCGCCGCACCTCCTCCACCCCGGCCACAGGCCGTCCGCTATCGCCTCTCCTAAAAGGCTAGCGCGGGGTGAGCCTTGCCAGTTGAGTGACATGAGCTGGCGCGAGTTCTTCTAGTGAATTGACGCCGAGGAGTCGCATGGTGCGTTCGACTTGTTCGGCGAGGATCGCGATGGCACGGTCCACCCCAGCCTCACCTCCCGCCATCAACCCATAAAGGTAGGCGCGTCCGATCAGAGTAAAACGCGCTCCGAGCGCAATCGCAGCGACGATATCAGCGCCCGACATGATGCCGGTGTCGAGCAAAACTTCGGTGTCACCACCGACCTCGCGAGCCACCTCCGGCAATAGATGGAAGGGGATCGGCGCCCGATCAAGTTGCCGACCGCCGTGATTGGACAGCACCAGTCCGTCGACACCCACATCCACCACCGCTTTCGCATCGGCCAGCGTCTGAATGCCTTTGACGACGACCTTCCCCGGCCACTGATCGCGAATCCAGGCCAGATCCTCAAAGGTCACCGTGGGGTCGAACATCGTGTCGAGTAGTTCAGCGACAGTGCCCGACCACCGGTCAAGCGAGGCGAAGGCCAACGGCTCTGTGGTGAGGAAGTCTATCCACCACTGTGGCCGAGGCAACGCGTTAATGACGGTCCTCGGCGTCAACGCCGGCGGAATCGACATACCGTTTCGCTTATCGCGCAGGCGGGCACCGGCGACAGGAACGTCGACAGTCACGAGAAGCGTGTCATATCCGGCTTTCGCGGCCCGATCGACGAGGGCCATCGAGCGCTCGCGCTCTTTCCACATATATAGCTGGAACCAATTGCGGCCCAGTGGGTTTGCCTTCTTGACATCCTCGATGGACGCGGTGCCCATCGTCGACAGCGAGAATGGGATACCGGCCCTGGCGGCGGCCCGGGCGCCAGCGATCTCGCCCTCTGTCTGCATCATTCTCGTGAATCCCGTCGGGGCAATCCCGAACGGAAGCGCCACCGGCCCGCCGAGCACCTCCCATCCGGTCGTCACCTTCGAGACGTCACGCAGAATGGCGGGATTGAACTGGATATCGCTGAATGCCTGGCGTGCCCGGCTGATCGAGATCTCCGATTCGGCTGAGCCATCGGTGTAATCAAAGGCAGCCTTGGGTGTGCGGCGTTTGGCTATTGTGCGCAAATCATCGATCGTCAGCGCCGCTTGAAGACGTCGCTTCTTGGCGTCGAGTTCCGGCTTCTTGAACTTCATCAGGGGAGCGAGGTCATGGACCTTGGGCAGTTGTCGTTTCATCGGGATACTTTCAGGTGGGTGGCGTGAGCTGCAGGTCGCGGCTCAAAACGCTCGGGTGGAAAAGTGGCGGCAACAAGACCACGGGCGGCTTCCGGATCATCTGCGATCAGGCGTGCGGCACGCGCGGCGACCAGCACGTTGCCGATGGCCGTCGCCTCGACCGGACCAGCGAGCACGGCAATTCCCAACCTATCTGCGGTGAGCTGACACAGCAGACGGTTTTTCGAACCTCCGCCGACGATGTGCACCACCTCGACATCGGTGCCCGACAACGATGCGGCTTCACCGACCCGCTGGGCGAACGCCTCCGCCAGGCTTTCAAGGATGGCCCGCACCATCGACGCCGGGCTCGCCGGCGCGGGAAGACCACGGTCGGTGTACCAGTGCGCGATACGCGCGGGCATATTGCCCGGCGGCAGGAACGCCGCATCGTCGGCGTCGAAGATTTCCGCCGGCGGCTGCGCCTGCGCGGCCTCGTCGAGCAGGCTGGGCAGATCGACAGCGATCCCGTCACGCTGCCACTGGCGAACGGACTCACTCAACAGCCACAAGCCCATGACGTTGCGCAGGAAACGGATCCGGCCATCGGCACCGACTTCATTCGTGAAGTTGGCGGCCCGGGCCGCCGGTGCGATCACCCGGTTGGGCACTTCGACGCCGACGAGCGCCCAGGTGCCGCAGGAGATATACGCCGATGATTCCGGCTGCATCGGCACCGCGGCGACCGCCGAAGCGGTGTCATGCGAGGCGACTGCGCTGACCGTTACCGCCGAAGGAAGTCCGAGCTGCGTGGTGATGTCGGGTAGCACCGGACCCAGCACGGCACCGGGATCGATGAGATCAGGAAACAGCCCGACCGGCAGGCCCAACGTCCGCTCCAGATCGCTATCCCAGCGACCGTCGGCGCCGAGAAGTCCGGTGGTCGAGGCGTTGGTGCGTTCGGTGGCGAGCTGTCCGGTGAGCCAATAGCCCAGCAGGTCCGGGATCAGCAGAGCGTGCTCGGCCAGATCGAGTGTGCCCGCTTGTTTTTCCGCCATCAACTGGTAAACCGTATTAAAGGGCAAGAACTGCAAGCCATTTCGGGAATAGAGCACCGCCGGATCGATCACCTCGTGGACCGCGTTGACACCCGAGTGGTTCCGGTCATCCCGATAGTGAAAGGGCAGCCCGAGGAGCCGGCCGTCGCGCAGTAAACCATAGTCGACGGCCCATGAATCGATGCCGATCCCGATCAGGTCGGTGGCTTGCTGCGACGCTGCAGCGAGCCCGTCGCGGATGTGTCCGAACAGACCGGGCACATCCCAGTGCAACGCCGACCGCTTTCCGTCCCAGATTGGTAACGGGCCGTTGGCAAACCGATTGACCTCGTGAATTTCGAGCCGACCCGCGCCGACGCGGGCCAGCATGACCCGGCCACTAGTCGCCCCAAGATCGACCGCGACAAGCTCGGCGATACGTGCGTCCGCGCTCATCGTAGGAATGCCGCGGCCACACCTGCGTCGACGGGGACGTGCAGACCAGTGGTGTGTGACATGTCTGAAGTACACAGCACAAACGCCGCGTTGGCGATATTCTCCGGCAACACTTCGCGTTTCAGCAGAGTACGTTGGGCGTAATACTTGCCGAGATCTTCTTCGGCGACGCCATAGACGGCGGCGCGCTTGGCGCCCCAGCCACCTGCGAAGATGCCCGATCCGCGGACCACTCCGTCCGGATTGATACCGTTGACCTTGATCCCATGCTCACCGAGTTCGGCGGCAAGCAGCCGAACCTGGTGCGCCTGATCTGCTTTAGTCGCCGAGTAGGCGATGTTGTTTGGCCCGGCGAACACAGAATTCTTCGACGAAATATAGAGGATGTCGCCGCCCAGCTGCTGATCGATGAGGGCTTTCGCCGCCGCCTTCGATACCAGAAACGACCCGCGGGCCATCACGTTGTGCTGCAGATCCCAGTCAGCAACCGTGGTGTCCAACAACGACTTAGAGAGCGAGAGACCCGCGTTGTTCACGACGAGGTCGATGCCACCGAAGGCCAACACGCAGGCGTCGACCGCAGCCTGAACCTGCGCTTCGTCGGTGACGTCGGCCCGCACACCGATCGCCACATCGGCCGATCCGATCTCGGCGGCCGCGGCCGCTGCCTTCTCCTCATCGAGGTCGGCGATGACGACGCACGCACCTTCGGCTGCCAGCCGGGTTGCGATGGCCTTACCAATGCCGGACGCCGCACCCGTAACAAGGGCGATACGCGTAGCCAGCGGCTTGGGCTTGGGCAGCCGGGCCAGCTTGGCCTCCTCCAACGCCCAGTATTCGATACGGAACTTCTCGACCTCATCGATCGGCTGGTAACGCGAAATCGCCTCGGCACCACGCATGACGTTGATAGCGTTGAGGTAGAACTCGCCAGCCACCCGTGCGGTCTGCTTGTTCTTGCCGTAACTGAACATTCCGACGCCGGGGATCAACACGATTGCCGGGTCGGCACCACGTATCGCGGGGGAGTCCTCGGTGGCGTATCGCTCGTAGTAGGCGGTGTAGTCGGCCCGGTAGGCCGCGTGCAGTTCCTTGAGCCGTGCGATGCTCTCGTCGATGGGCGCATCGGCTGGAAGATCGAGGACCATCGGCTTAACTTTGGTGCGCAGGAAGTGGTCCGGGCATGAGGTGCCCAACGCGGCGAGGCGCGGATGCTCGGCCGATTCAAGGAATTCAAGCACCGGGTCGGTGTCGGTAAAGTGCCCAACCTGGGGATTATCGGTGGATACCAGTCCACGCAGCGTCGGTGCCAGAGCTGCGGCCTTGGCTCGACGCTCCTGTGGACTCAGTGCGCCGAAGCCGGGCAGGGGAGGGCCGAAGGGCTGTGGCCGGCCGTTGGTCGCAATGAATTTCTCAGCGGCAGAGATAATTTCAAGAGAATTCGCCTCGGCTGCCGCGGAGGTATCACCCCAGGCCGTGATGCCGTGGCCACCAAGGATGGTGCCGATAGCCTGCGGATTCTGGCGTTTAACCGCAGCGATATCGAGTCCGAGTTGGAAACCGGGACGTCGCCACGGGATCCAAATAACCCGGTCGCCCCAGATCTGTTTCGTGATCGCTTCGCCGTCCACCGCAGTCGCGATGGCGATGCCGGAATCCGGGTGCAGGTGGTCTACGTGCGCGGCATCGACAAGCCCGTGCATCGCGGTATCGATCGAGGGTGCCGCGCCGCCCCGGCCGTGCAAGGTGTAATCGAACGCGGCAACCATCTCGTCCTCGCGATCTACGCCCGGATAGACACCGGTGAGCGCGCGCAGGCGGTCGAGCCGCAGGACTGCCAAGCCATTTTCGGTGAGGGTACCCAGGTCGCCGCCGGAACCCTTGACCCACATCAGGTCGACATCGGTGCCGGTGACCGGGTCGCGCTCGACTCCCTTTGCGGAGGTGTTTCCGCCCGCGTAGTTGGTGTTCTTCGGATCGGCGCCCAGACGATTCGACCGCGCGATCAGTTGCGCCACAGTGTCGTTGGTCATAATTATTCCTTCAGGTGGTGGTGAATGCTCAGGCGTTCCATGACGACTGGGTGCCGCCGATACGTTCCGCGACGATCGTGGCCTGATATCCGGACTGGGCGAATGCGGCCATCGGGTCGGCGGGCAGACCGCGTTGTTCCCGCCACTGCGCGAGGTCGCCGCGCACGTCGGTATAGAACGCGTCCATAAAAATCCCGTTGGCGCCGAGCACGTCCCCAGCCTCCTGCGCGGCGGCGAGCGCACCGGTATCGACGAGCAGCGCGCGGGCCGTCATCTCCTGCACATTGAGAACCGAGCGGATCTGGCCGGGGATCTTCTCCTCGACGTTGTGGCACTGGTCGAGCATCAAAGCGACGGGGGAGCCCGTGTCGAGCCCACCGCCGCGAATAACTTCGAACATGATCCGGAATAACTGGAACGGGTCGGCCGCGCCGACAATCAGATCGTCGTCGGCGTAGAAGCGGGAGTTGAAATCAAACGAACCAAGCTTGTTCAGTCGCAGCAGTTGGGCGACGATGAACTCAATGTTGGTGCCGGGTGCATGATGACCGGTGTCGAGGCACACCACAGCGCGTTCACCGAGCGCGCTGACCTGCGCGTAGGCGGTGCCCCAGTCGGGAACGTCGGTCATATATGTCGCCGGCTCAAAGAACTTGTACTCGAGCACGAGCCGTTGGTCTTCGCCGATGTGCTGGTAAATCGTGGCCAGCGATTCGGCCAGCCGATCCTGGCGGCCGCGGATATCGCCCTGGCCCGGATAGTTGGTGCCGTCCGCGAGCCAGATCTTGAGGTCGCGCGACCCGGTCTGGTTCATGATGTCGATACATGCGATGTGATGGTCGATCGCCTTTTGCCGCACATGCTTGTCGATATGGGTCAGGCTGCCGAACTTATAGTCATCGGCCTGGAAGGTGTTGGAGTTCACCGTTCCCAGGCCCACCCCGTGATCGGCCGCGTACTGGCGCAGTGAGCCGAAATCGTCGACCAGATCCCACGGAATATGCAACGCGACCGTGGGTGCGAGTCCGGTGAACCGGTGAACCGTCGCAGCGTCGGCGATCTTTTCTTCAATCGTACGGGGGGTACCGGGGGTACCGAACACCTTGAAACGGGTGCCGGAGTTGCCAAATGCCCACGATGGCAATTCTATGGCAAGGTTCTGGAACGTTTCAATCTTACCTGCGTCGAGATTTTTCATCAGTTACCTCCTGTACGCACCGTCGTCGAAGCCGGTGTGGCCGACAGCCCCTGGTGTGCTCCGGCGAATTGCGCACCGGCGGATTCGCCGTAACGCTCGATCGCAATGGCTGTGAGATCTTTACCGCGGGAGTTGGGGGCCCAGATTACCCCAACGATCAGTGAGGCTGTCAGGCAGATCATCAGGATGAGTCCAACCCAGGCCAGACCGGTGGCCGCAAGCAGGGTGGGGAAGAAGTAGCTCAGTAAGCCGGTGACGGTGCGGACGACGAAGAACATGACACCCTGAGCGCTAGCCCGGTAGGGAGTGGCGAATAGTTCACTGGCCCAAAGGCTGTAGAAGGCTTGCGCGCCGACACCACTGGAGATGCCCCAGAAGATCGCGAAGATGAGCAGGGTGGTCATGCCACCGTCGGTGAACAGGACCAGCACACCCCAGGCGAAAATACCGGGGATGGCACCGAGCGCGAACAGCAGGCGCTGGGAGATGTGATCAGCCAGGCGCATGAAGATGAAATATGTCGCGAGCACTGTCAGACCCCACACGAGTACCTGCAGCAGATCCTGCTCGACCGCGCTCGTGATTCCGGCGGTCTCGTAGACGCGGGGCATGAAGATTCCGGCCTGGCCGGCGACCGTGTTCCAGAAACCGTAGATACCGATAAGTACGAGAAGCGCCGCGATATTGACCTTCTTGGAGAACAAGCCCCGGATGCCTTCGCCACCCGAGCTCGATGCCAGCGCGACGTCGACGCTCCCGCGGCCCTCGTCGGTCCAGATCCTGGATTCGGCCAGTCCCTGGCGAATCCACCACACCACGGCGGCGACCACGAAAAGGTGGATGAAGATGATGCGCGATCCCAGCAGGCCCAGTGGCGCCAGAGCGGCGGCCAAAGCGAATCCGACCAGCGGGCCGACCGACCACGCGAGCTGTGCGGTGCCGACATGTTTCGCGCGGGCAGCTGACGGCGCCTGTTCGGCGATGTAGGTCCACGAGGCCGGCACGCCGGCACCGACCGCGATGCCGGTCACCACGAACGCGACCAGCAGCATTCCGACGTTGACAGAGAAGGCTGCGAGCAGGACTCCGGCCATGTAGGCGATCAGGTCGTAGGTGTAGATAGCCTTGCGGCCGAAGCGGTCACAGAGCGGGCCGCCGATAGCGGCACCGACCGCGGCACCGAACGCATTGGCGCTCAGTGCGGCCAGCAATCCGACCGTGAAGTTGCTGATGCCGAACTCGTCCTGCCAAAAGCCGAGGCTGGTGGCGATCGCGATGATCGATCCGGCCTCGATGTAGTTGGACATCGCAACAGAGATGGTCGCCTTCCAACCGGTGGTCGACTTAGCCCCGATTTTCATGGGCTCTCCTTCAGTGATTCATGTGATGGGACGGTAGTGCGACTAAACGGGGAGAAGAACGAAAGAGAATGCGTAGGAGCACCTCAAGCGAGGTAGAAGTAGTCATCTAAAACGGTCATCGTGGTGTCCGGGTTGGTGCCGGCATCGAAGTATTCAGCCATCTGGCTCTGCCACTTCTCGTTCACCGCGGTCTGGGCCATCAGTTCACGGGCCCGGTCGAAATCATCAGTCTCGAGATAGCCGACGACGAGTCCGTCGTGCCGGCGCAAAAACAGCGAGTAGTTATGCCATCCGGTGGTGCGCAGAGCCTCCAGCATCTCGGGCCACACATCCTGGTGGGCGGCGAGGTAATCGTCGATGCGATCGGAACGCAGCTTCATCGTGAAACACACTCGTTGTCGGGGTGCATCGTCTGCCGGAGATTGCTGGTGCATGCGAAGCCTGTCGATCAGGAACGTATTAAAACGTTTCAAATAGTGAGTCGAGTCACGGTAACCTCCGCATGTGATTGCGTCAAGGGGCAAATATCACATGGATTGGACACGCCGCCGCGGCCTCACGCCTGCAGTGCCGACGTGGGCACACACATGACCGTCTCACCACTCCGGGTGACACACTCGCCACGAACGATCTCTGTCGGCACCCCTAACGCGCGACAGATCACCGTCGTGATCGATGTCAATCGACCCGTGGCAATGACCTCACCGTGATGCCGGCTGACTCACCCGCGCCCCAGTACCGGCCGATAGCAGATTCCCGGCAAAGAATTCCGCGAGTTCCCGGCGTGCCCACAGGGGGAGTACGTGTGCGACATACTGATCTGGCCGCACCACAACGATGACGCCACGACGGTCCACGCCGCGCGCGTCGAAAATATCGACATTAGGGTCGGTGGCGTAGACCTTCTCGTGATCGGTGATCTGAAATGGTCCGACTTTGGGCCGAAATATCTTCGGTACCGCGGCCAAATCGACGTCCGAGTGAATGTGTTGGTATATCACCTTGACGTCGAAGACAGCGTCGATATCAGCTCCACTCTGCGTGCAACGCACGACCGGAGACTCTGGGTCCGCCGCCAACCAGTGTGCCCAATCGTCGAATAGCGATATCTCCTGTGCTGCAGATGGAGAGGGTGCAAAAGCGTAGATCCGCCATCGCCCATCAGCGCGGTGATGATGGCCGAGGTGAATCGGGTTCGCGTCGCCAACACGCACAACCGGCGCAGACTTGAACCGCTTCCCAATGGGGAATCCAGTGGCCAAATTCTGATGTATCGACGATCCGATGATCATGGATGGCGTGTACTGAGTCATGAAACCGGCAGGAAATTCAGCAGTATTAACATAAAACTCCTCCAGCTCCGACGGTGAATTGAATTCTTCCGGACGTTTTGCCATCATCGATGACCATTCGCGGTCGAAGTCAATCAGATTCTGCGCAATGACCTGTCGCTCAGCGGAGTAGGTTGACAAAAGGCTTTCTGGTGCCAGACCTGACAGTACGTGACCGAGTTTCCACCCGATATTGAATCCGTCCTGCATCGACACATTCATGCCCTGACCTGCTTTGGCGCTGTGGGTGTGACATGCATCGCCGGTGATGAATACGCGGGGGGTACGCGTGCCGATCTCGTTGACAGGCACATCGTCGAACCGGTCGGTCACCCGATGACCAACCTCGTAGACGCTGTGCCATGCAACTTCTTTCACGTCAAGGGTGTAGGGACGTAAGATCTCGTTTGCCTGTCTGATGATTTCGGAGATACTTGTCGCACGAATCTTTCCGCCATCGTTCTCCGGCACCTCACCAAGGTCGACATACATGCGGAAGAGGAATCCGCCCTCGCGCGGAATATGCAGGATCGATCCACCCGATCCGGACTGGATTGCACATTTGATGCGTATATCCGGAAAATCGGTATCAGCAAGCACATCCATGACTCCCCACGCATGAAAGGCCTTGTCACCATGTGGGATACACCCTATAGCAGCGCGCACCCGACTATGCGCCCCATCAGCGCCGACGACATAACGGGCTCGCACCGTGCGGATTTGGCCGTCCCGATCACCAGAGGTATGACGCAGCGTCACTGTGACCGGAAACTCCTCGCCCTCGACGATGTCGAGACCGATGAACTCGTAACCGAAGTCAGGTGTCATACGGGTCGGTGCATGCACCATCGACTCCGCGAAATAGTCGAGCACACGCGCCTGATTAACGATCAGATGTGGAAATTCGGAGATCCCAGTAGGGTCATCCTGTGTGCGAGCGGATCGCACGATATGTGACGAATTCTGCGGATCAGGCTTCCAGAAAGCCATCTCGGTGATTCGGTACGCTTCAGCAATAATGGCGTCGGCAAATCCAAATGCCTGGAAAGTCTCTACACTCCGTGCTTGGATTCCGTCGGCCTGCCCGACCGCAAGACGTCCCGGACGACGTTCAACGATGCGGGTATTGATGTTCGGGAATTGAGCCAGTTGAGCTGCGGTGATCATGCCGGCAGGCCCTGTACCGATGATTAGCACGTCGATCTCATCGGGAAGAGACAGAGCGCGGTTGATGCCAACCCCAGCTGCGGTCTGCACCCGGGGATCGATGGACACATAGCCGTGGTGATGAAACTGCATCGTTTAGACCCTCGTCATTCCTCGGATAGGATTTATGGATTGCTCCGCCTCATAATTGGGCCCCAGTGGGATCCCACTGCGATCACGCAATAGCACGGTTGCCAGCAAACTTATGAGCGCTACGCCACCGAGATAGATCACCACCGAGGTAGTGGTTCCCGTGGCGCGAACCAGCGCAGTGGCAATCAGGGGAGCGAACGCCCCGCCGAAGATGGCACCGAACGCATACGAAATCGATACACCAGAGAAGCGGATCGAGGCAGGGAAGAGTTCGGCGAACAACGCCGCCTGGGGACCATAGGTGAATCCCAGCCCAACTGTTAAGAGGATCAATCCAAGAAACAGCAACCAGATATTGCCAGTCTTGACCAGCGGGAAGAGCGGCGGCAATGCCGCCAACAGCAGAACCCATCCGATGAGATAGGTGGTTCGGCGCCCGAGTCGGTCACTGACCGCAGCACCGATCGCCGTGAATATCAGCCAGGTGATCGCCGACCCGGCGACCGACCACAGGACCGGCCCCCGCGACAGTCCGACCGGACCGTCAGGATCAGTGGCGAAACTTTGGATATATCCGCCGGTCGTCATGTAGCCCACCGCACTATTACCGGCGAAGATCAGGGCGGCAATCGCCACGAGCAATCCGTGCTTACGCAGTAGTTCAATGATCGGCGTTTTGGCCTGGTGGCGCCGCGCCGCAATCTCGAGGAACACCGGGCTCTCCCCGACACTCCGACGAATGAAGTGGCCGATCCCGATGAGGACGATGGACAGCAGGAATGGAATGCGCCAGCCCCAACTAAAGAACGCATCCCCAGGCGCGATCACCGTCATCAGTGCCATCACCCCGGAGGCAAGCAGCAAACCAAGGGGCACCCCGACCTGCGGCGACGCGCCGAAGATACCGCGCTTGTGATTGGGGGCGTGTTCCACGGCCATCAGCACTGCCCCGCCCCATTCACCGCCTGCTGAAATACCTTGTAGAACTCGCAATGCGATCAGCAAGATCGGTGCGGCAACCCCAACCGCCGCATAGGTCGGCAGCAGGCCGACAAGGGTTGTGGCCGCTCCCATCGTCACCAGGGTGATAAGAAGAACGCCCCGCCGACCATGCTTATCACCGTAGTGACCAGCGAGGAAAGCGCCAAGTGGCCGAACCAGGAAGCTCACTCCAACAGTGAGAAAAGACAGGATCGTCGCGATGAACTGACCGGCGGGATGAAAAAAGAGCCTGCCGAACACCAAGCCTGCCGCCGAACCGTAAACAAAAAAGTCATACCACTCAATCGTGGTTCCGATGATTGTCGCGAAAACTACACGACGCCAGTCAGATTCACTGACCGTCGCGGAATTTATCGCCGCGGGTCGAGGACGGACCTTCATCGATTCTCCTTCAGATGCGGATGCCGCGAACCTTCGATGACCCCACGAGGCAGATAAGTTGCTCGACACATACATGCATCGGTTGTGCCCTGGGTCACTTGCATTGCATGCTCGAGAACATATACGATCTCGTATATGCAATGCAAGACGTGTTGTTTCCTACAGCCTCTCCTGCGGGGGATCGCATGAGCATCGACCACGAACACAGCACCGACATCACCGCGTCGATATCGTTCGGCGTTCCGGGAAAAATCATCGCGGTCCATCTCAGTTACACCTCGCGCGCAGCACAACGGGGCCGACGCCCAGCGCATCCGTCCTATTTCTTCAAACCATCGAGCTCCGTCGCGGTGACTGGCAGCACCATTGAACGGCCTTTCGGCACTGAGCTTCTCGCGTTTGAGGGAGAAGTCGCGCTGATTATCGGGACCCCGGGGAAATACCTTTCCATCGATACGGCATGGGATCACGTCTCCGCCGTTACCGCCGCCAACGACTTCGGTCTCTATGACCTACGGGCAAGCGATAAAGGTTCCAATGTCCGATCCAAAGGACGAGACGGCTACACCCCGCTCGGACCCAATCTGATCGATGCACGCACCGTCGACCCGAATTCACTTCGAATTCGTACCTGGGTCAATCACTCTCTTGTCCAGGATGATTCAACTTCCGGGATGTTCTTTTCGCCAGTCCAGATCATCGCCGACCTGTCCCAGCATCTCACCCTGGAAAAAGGTGACGTCATCCTCACCGGCACCCCCGCCGGCTCGTCGGTCGTCACCCCTGGCGATATCGTCGAAGTCGAAGTCGATGCCCCCACGGCACCCGGTAACCCCACATCGGGACGCCTACTGACCACCGTGGTCGAGGGTACGGTCGGGTTTGATAGCGACCTCGGCTCACTTCCCGCTGTCGATGACACTCAGCGCGCCGAGGCATGGGGCTCGCGAGAAGCAGCAGGTCTGCCACGCGCCGCGGTCGTTACCACCGAGTTACTCGACAAACTCGCTCGTGTGCCTGTTGCCGCCCTCTCGGGGCAACTTCGCAAACGCGGACTCAACAACGTATCGATCGACGGAGTGTCGGCCCAGACCAGCGGCTCGAAGATCGTTGGTAGGGCGAAGACATTGCGTTTCGTACCGCATCGCGAGGACCTCTTCGAATCGCATGGCGGCGGGTACAACGCTCAGAAACGCGCCTTCGACACGGTTGGTCCAGGCGAAGTGATTGTTATTGAGGCGCGCGGCGAGAAGGGTTCGGGAACCCTAGGAGACATTCTGGCCATCCGCGCTAAAACCCGCGGCGCTGCAGGCGTTGTCACCGACGGGGGAGTGCGCGACTACGCTGCCGTCGCCGATACGGGGCTGCCGGTATTCGCCGCGGGCCCGCACCCTGCCGTGCTTGGCCGTAAACACGTGCCCTGGGACTATGACGTCACCATCGCATGCGGCGGCACCACCGTGCAGCCCGGCGACATCATCGTGGGCGACGACGACGGGGTGATCGTCATTCCACCGGCGATCGCAGACGATGTCGCCGATGCGGCTATCGCGCAGGAAGAACAGGATGCGTGGATCGCTGCACAGGTAGCTGCGGGCAACCCCGTAGACGGCCTATTTCCACCGAATGCGGAGTGGACAGCAAAGTACCTCGACTGGAGGGCCAATCAGTGAATCAGCCAATATCGTCGGGGGTTTCGGCGCAAAGTAAGTCGCAGATCGCTTATCACTGGATCAAGGAACGGATCGCCCGCCAGGAGTACACCCCCGGATACCGTCTCGTCCTCAGTACCATCGCCAACAGTTTGCATATGAGTCCCGTGCCTGTCCGCGAAGCCATTCGCCAACTAGAAGCGGAAGGTTTGGTCACCTTCGAACGCAATGTCGGCGCCCAGGTGGCGATGGTCGACGATTCTCAGTACCGCGAAAGTATGCAGGCCCTATCGATCCTGGAGGGGGCGGCAACCGCCCTCGCCGCGCGACGACTCAACGCGGATGATCTACAGAAAGCACGAGACATCAACGCGCGCATGGTTGAATCTCTCGGCAATTTTGATCCCAGACTGTTCACCGCACTCAACCAGGAATTTCACGCCACGCTGTTCCACAAGTGCACCAACTCACGGTTAGTGACGCTGGTTGAAGCTGAATGGGTACGGCTCGGGCATCTACGCACCTCGACATTCTCGTTCGTATCCGGGCGAGCACATGAGTCGGTACGTGAGCACGAGAACATCGTGCGGCTGATCGAGATCGGTGCACCGCTGGGCGAGATCGAGAAGGTTGCGCGCCGTCATCGCTCGGCGACTCTCGACGCCTTCCTCGTCCACGAACACCCCGACGAAACCCTCGGCCTACCCGCTGACTGACATCAATACATATCGACCACCGAACCCTCCGAATGGAGAATCTTCATGACCAACACGGTGAGTTCCCCCGCGAACCACGCCATCCCCGACGACGTCCCGAACCGAATACGGCACTACATCGGCGGCGAGTTTGTCGACTCTGCCGACGGCGACACCTTCGATGTCCTCGATCCCGTATCCAATGACACCTATCTTCGGGCCGCTGCCGGCAAAAAGGCAGACATTGATCGTGCTGTCGCCGCTGCATCGAACGCGTTTGCTACGGGTCCGTGGCCAAGATTGCTGCCGCGCGAGCGGTCGCGAGTGCTACACAGGATTGCCGACATCGTCGAGTCCCGGGATACCCGACTCGCTGAACTGGAGTCCTTCGATTCCGGACTGCCCATCACCCAGGCTCTCGGTCAAGCTCGGCGAGCGGCAGAAAATTTCCGTTTCTTCGCCGACCTCATCGTCGCGCAGGCCGACGACACCTACAAAGTGCCCGGGCGTCAGATCAACTATGTCAACCGCAAACCCATCGGCGTTGCCGGATTGATCACGCCATGGAACACACCATTCATGTTGGAGTCATGGAAACTCGGACCGGCACTGGCCACCGGCAACACCGTCGTCCTCAAACCCGCCGAGTTCACCCCGCTATCGGCGTCATTGTGGGCCGGAATCTTCGAGGAAGCCGGTCTCCCCGCAGGTGTGTTCAACCTCGTTAACGGCTTAGGTGAGGATGCCGGCGACGCATTGGTCAAACACCCCGACGTCCCGTTGATCTCGTTTACAGGAGAAAGCCGCACCGGCCAAATCATTTTTGCTAACGCTGCACCCCACCTCAAAGGCCTTTCGATGGAGCTTGGCGGCAAGAGTCCGGCAGTTGTGTTCGCCGATGCAGATATCGATGCGGCAATCGACGCCACCGTGTTCGGTGTGTTTTCACTCAACGGTGAGCGCTGCACAGCCGGAAGCCGAATCCTTGTGCAGCGTTCCATCTATCATGAGTTCGTTGAACGCTTTGCCGCACAGGCCAAGCGGGTTGTCGTCGGATATCCCCATGATCCTGCTACCGAGGTAGGCGCCCTCGTCCATCCTGAACATTACGACAAGGTGATGAGTTATGTGGAGATAGGGAAATCCGAGGCTCGGCTTGTCGCTGGCGGCGGCCGCCCGGAGGGTTTCGACACCGGAAACTTCATTGAACCGACGGTGTTCTGTGATGTCGAGCCCAATGCCCGTATCTTCCAGGAAGAAATTTTCGGACCTGTCGTCGCCATCACGCCTTTCGACACAGAGCAGGAGGCGCTGAATCTGGCCAATGGGGTGAAATATGGTCTGGCCGCTTATATTTGGACAAACGACCTTAAGCGGGCGCATAACTTCTCACAAGCCGTCGAAGCAGGAATGGTATGGCTGAACTCGAACAACGTACGCGATCTGCGTACCCCGTTCGGCGGTGTCAAAGCTTCAGGTCTTGGACACGAGGGTGGCTACCGGTCCATTGACTTCTACACCAATCAGCAGGCCGTGCACATCACGCTCGGCTCGGTGCACAACCCGACCTTCGGTAAGCAGTAACGGCTCGATACCACCGGTCGATGCCTGCGCTACCACGCAGCGACGGTCGCCCCATCGGTCTCACCCTCTTTCAAGGCAAGGATGCCAGCCATGACCAATCGCGAAGAGATGACGCTGACCTCATCCGGCTACTACGTGTCTCAGGAAGCACCCATACAGACGGCAAATCCGATCGCCACCCCGCGTGCCACACCTCCTGACGTGCTGAGGTGCGCCTACATGGAGATCGTCGTCACCGATTTGGCCGCGTCTCGCCAATTCTACGTCGATGTGCTCGGCCTCTACGTCACCGAAGAAGATGAGACGGCAATCTATCTGCGTTCGACCGAAGAATTCATTCACCACAACCTTGTTCTGCGCGTGGGACCAGTCGCCGCGGTAGCCGTCTTTTCCTACCGAGTTCGCGCTCCTGAGGATCTGGACAAGGCCGTCGCGTTCTATACCGAAATCGGCTGTCGCGTCGAGCGTCGGGTCGAGGGATTCGTCAAGGGTATCGGCGACTCGGTCCGCGTCGAGGATCCGCTCGGATTCCCATACGAGTTCTTTTACCAGACCGATCATGTCGAGCGGCTGTCGTGGCGCTATGACCTACACACGCCGGGCGAGTTGGTGCGGTTGGATCACTTCAACCAGGTGACTCCCGATGTTCCGCGCGCAGTCCGCCACTATCAGGACCTGGGTTTCCGTGTGACTGAGGATATTCAAGATGAGAACGGCACCGTCTATGCCGCATGGATGCGACGTAAGCCGACTGTGCATGACACTGCGACCACCGGCGGTGATGGTCCGCGTATGCATCACATCGCGTTCGCCACCCACGAAAAGCACAATATCCTCGCGATCTGTGACAAGCTGGGCGCGCTGCGCCGCTCCGACGCAATCGAGCGCGGGCCGGGCCGTCACGGCGTGTCCAATGCGTTCTACCTCTATCTACGTGATCCCGACGGGCACCGGGTTGAAATATATACGCAGGACTACTACACGGGGGATCCCGATAATCCTGTCGTCACCTGGGATGTGCATGACAATCAACGTCGAGACTGGTGGGGTACACCTGTCGTACCGAGTTGGTATACAGACGCGTCGCTGGTCCTCGATCTCGATGGCAACCCGCAGCCAGTGATCACCCGGACCGATGATTCAGAAATGGCGGTGACCATCGGCGCCGACGGATTTTCCTACACGCGAAAGACCAACGATGCAGCACTGCCTGAATGGAAGCAGCGCGAATACAAATTGGGCGCCCAACTATAGCGTCGGCGCCAACACTTTTTTTCAGGAGGGGACGTGCTTTCCACGCAGACGATCAATGAGATCGCCGATGAGTTGGCGGCCGCGGACCGGGACCGTACGACAATTCCCTTGCTTACTGTCCGGTACCCGGAGATGACGGTCGAGGATTCGTATGCGGTACAGAATGAATGGCGCCGACGCGCGATCGCCGCTGGCCGACGACCGGTAGGTCGAAAGATCGGATTGACAAGCAAAGTCATGCAGGCAGCGACCGGCATCACCGAACCCGATTATGGTGCGATTTTCGACGATATGGTGTTTGCAAACGGTTCGGTCATCGAACATGGGCGGTTTTCAAATGTCCGCATTGAGGTGGAATTAGCGTTCATCCTTGGTGCGGCTGTCGACGGCCCTAATACGACCCTCTTCGACATTTTGAGAGCCACGGAGTATGTGGTGCCGGCACTGGAGATTCTCAGTTCACGCATCGAGATGGCGGGGCGCACAATCGTGGACACGATCAGCGATAACGCGGCTATGGGCGGCGTGGTGTACGGCGGAAACCCGATGCGGTGCGACGACATCGATCTGCGCTGGGTATCCGCGCTGCTCTATCGAAACGAGACCATCGAAGAGTCGGGGGTAGCGGCCGCAGTGCTCAACCATCCGGCGGCGGGAGTGGCATGGTTGGCGAATAAGCTCGCAGCTCACGGTGACCGACTCGAAGCGGGGGAGATCGTGCTCGCCGGTTCGTTTACCCGGCCGATGTGGGTGGAGCGGGGCGACACGGTACTCGCCGATTACGGACGTATGGGCACGGTGTCATGTCGCTTCGTCTGAAACCCACACTGCGTGAGGTGCTTGCGGCATCAGAGGGCCCGCTCTACGGCGGTTGGGCTTGCCTCGGTTCACCGGTAGCCGCGGAAATCATGGCCAGCTCTGGTCTGGATTGGATGCTCATCGACATGGAGCATGCTCCCAATGGATTGGAGTCTGTGCTTGCGCAGCTTTATTCGGTGTCCGGATATAACTGCGTCCCGGTGGTGCGAGTGCCAGTGGGGGAGACCGTTGTCATCAAACAGGTACTCGATCTGGGCGCTCAAACGATTTTGGCACCGATGATTTCGACTGCCGACGAAGCCGCCGCCGTGGCAGCTGCGGCGCAGTATCCGCCAATCGGGAATCGGGGGGTTGGTAGTGCTCTGGCGCGCTCTGCACGCTGGAACCGGGTTGACGGCTACCTTCAGCATGCCGCCGAGCATGTGTCGGTCTTCGTCCAGATTGAGAATATCGAGGGTGTGCGCAACGCCCGCGCCATCGCCGAGACACCCGGAATCGACGGCGTGTTCATCGGACCGAGTGACCTCGCCGCATCGATGGAACTCCTCGGACAGCAGACACATCCGGAAGTCGTCGCCGCGGTAAAACGAACTTTCGAGGCAGTACGTGCCGAGAATAAGCCGGTTGGGGTCAATGCGTTTGTTCCCAAACAGGCCGAAGACTACGTCGCCGCGGGTGCGACGTTTGTACTTGTCGGTGCCGATGTCGCATTACTTGCTCGCGGATCAGAAGCGCTAGCAGATCACTTTATTCGTCGGGCCGATGACACTCGCCCGAGTTACTGATCACCCGAACCTGGATGGCAATGATGCCAGACCTTAGCGAAAGAACTCCTGATATGAGCACTACCCTTCCACATGTCACATACGACTTCCTACTCGGGCAAATCACCGATCCGCACGGTCGAGAAATATTCGATCCCGCAAACGACGAAGTGGTCGGCAGGGTCCGGTTTCAGAGCATCGAGGAACTCGACGACGCAATCCGTCGGGCACGATCGGCCCAATCAAGCTGGGCCGAGTTGACCGACAGCGATCGCATCAGCTACCTGAATAAGGCCGCCGACGCCATCGAATCGGCCGCCGAACCGCTGGCCGAACTGCTCTCGCGGGAACAAGGCAAACCACTCAATGGACCCAACGCCCGCTTCGAAGTGGGGGCATGCGTCTCATGGCTGCGGGCGACCGCGGCAACCGAATTACCTGGCGGGACAGTATTCCACGACGATGAGACGCACGCCGAATTGCGCTACCGGCCGGTAGGCGTTGTTGGTGCGATCGGTCCATGGAACTGGCCGATGATGATTACTATCTGGCAGATAGCGCCTGCCCTAAGGATGGGCAACACCGCGGTCGTCAAGCCATCGGAATACACACCACTCTCCGTCCTGGCACTGATTTACATCATCAATAGCGTGCTCCCAGAAGATGTCCTACTCCCTGTCGCCGGCGATGGCGCAGTGGGTGCGCGACTCGCCGGCCATCCAGACATCGGCAAGCTGATGTTCACTGGGTCCACTAAAACCGGGCAAGCAATCATCAAGAGTTCCGCGGACTCCATCAAACGGCTAACTCTAGAACTCGGAGGTAACGACCCGGGCATCGTCCTACCCGACGTTGACGCGAAATCGATTGCACAAGAACTATTCTGGGGTGCATTTATCAACACGGGCCAGACTTGCGCCGCACTTAAACGACTGTACGTGCACGCAGACGTCTACGACGAGATATGCGATGAGCTGCTCGATATAGCCCGACAGACACCGATGGGAGGCGGCCTTAACGAATCCAATCTGCTCGGGCCACTGCAGAATAAGCAGCAGTATTTGATTGTCTCCCGACTGGTCGAGGCAGCCAGGGAATCGGGCGCAAAGGTGCTTGTCGGCGGTAATCCCGATCCGAGCGCGCCAGGTAACTTCTATCCGTTGACACTCGTAGCCGATATCGACAACAACAATCCTCTGGTTACCGAAGAGCAGTTCGGCCCCGCGTTGCCGATTATCCGTTACACCGATATCGACGAGGCTGTGAAATTTGCGAACGCCGTCGACGTTGGGCTTGGCGCATCGGTATGGAGCAGCGATACCGCCGCCGCGCGCGCCCTCGCGAGTCGCCTCGAAGCGGGCACCGTATGGATCAATGCGCACGGCGGTGTACATCCGCAGATCCCATTCGGTGGCGTGAAGAAGTCGGGATACGGGCTCGAATTCGGGGTCGAGGGCCTCAAGAGCGTGGCTGTACCGCAGGTAATCAACGGGCCCACAAGCACACAACAATAGTTCCCACTTAGCCCGATGAAACGGCGATCACCGGGCCCGGTTGATCCCTGGCGTGTCCCCGGTGAACGAGGCCTGGTCCGACTATCGGGGACCTGTATCGACCTGGTCAACGTGTGTGGGACCGGCGGGGCGGCCCGGACCGAGGTGACCGTAGCGGTAGTGGGTTGGCGGCGATGGCGGGTTCGTCGCACGCCGCGGTGGTGGCTGTTGGCGGGGTGAGGGGCCGCGGGTGAGTACGCCGGCTACGGCCTGCGCACTGGTGGTGGTGTCGTCGCCCGACATCGTGTGGTCGACGATGATGCGGGAGAACACGGGGATCAGGGTGTCGGGGACGGGTTCAAATGTCCCCAGGTCCGGTCGTGTGAGCGCCAAGCTCTGGTTCCAGACAGCCGGGATGACCCGGCTGAGGTCGAGATCGTGGCCGTGGTCACCGAGTAGCTGGCGGACAAAGAGTTTCGCGCTTCGCCCGTTGCCTTCGCGCCAGGGATGCGCGGTATTGAGATACGCATGGGTGGTGGCGGTCTCGACCGCGAGGCCACCACGGTCGAGACTGTCCCAGTCAATCGAGGCGATGTGACGGGTCGCCGCGTCGAGGTAGGCCGGGATCTGGCGTGGTTCGGCAAAGGCAAATCCGTCTTTGGACATAGGGTAGGTCCGGGTAACGCCAGCCCAGTCGAAGATGTCACCAAACAGCGCCGTGTGCAGGGTGCGTAGGTGATTGCCGTCGTAGGTGCGATCGATAGGCAGGCGGCCGTCGAGGATCT